>NZ_KB891214.1 GCF_000373365.1 Parafrankia discariae | reverse complement strand
CCGACGCCGCCACCCACCTCCACACCCTCACCCACAACCACCCCCTCCACACCTTCCTCCTCTTCTCCTCCATCACCGCCACCACCGGCACCGCCGGCCAAGCCAACTACGCCGCCGCCAACGCCTACCTCGACGCCCTCGCCCACCACCGCCACACCCACCACCTCCCCGCCACCAGCATCGCCTGGGGCCTCTGGCACCCCACCCCCAACAACAACAGCACCGACAGCACCAGCGACGGCCGCACCAGCGACACCAGCGGCATGGCCGCCACCCTGGCGCAGGCGGACCTGAACCGGCTCGCCCGGGCCGGCATCGCGCCGCTGCCCGCCGAGCAGGCCCTGCGGCTGTTCGACGAGGTCTTCGCCGGCGAGCACGCCGACCGTCCCCTGCTGGTGGCCTCCCGTTTCGACACCCGCGCGCTCGCCGCGCCGGGAGCCGTCGTGCCGCCCCCGCTGCGCTCGCTGGTGCGCAGCGCCCCCCGCCGCGGTGACGGGCCGCGCGCGGCCGCCTCCAGCCGCCCGGCGCTGGCGTCCCGGCTGGCCGGGGCGAGCGCCGCCGAGGCGGACCGGCTGCTGCTCGAACTCGTCCGGGAGACGGTCGCGCTCGTCCTCGGGCACACCGACACCGCCGCGGTGCCCGAGGACCGGGCCTTCACCGACCTCGGTTTCGACTCGCTGGCCGCCGTCGACCTGCGCAACCGGCTCGGCACCGCCACCGGCCTGCGCCTACCCGCCACCGTCGTCTTCGACCACCCCACCCCGAACGCGCTGGCGGACCTGCTGCGCGAGGAGCTGCTCGGCGCGGCGGCCGGCGACACAGTCCCGACGACGGCCACAGCCACGGCCGGAGCCGCCGTGACAGCGACGGCCGCCGGCGCGTCCCCGGCGGCGGGCGACGATCCGATCGTCATCGTGTCGATGGCCTGCCGCCTGCCCGGCGGGGTCCGCTCGCCGGAGGACCTGTGGCGGCTGCTCGCCGACGGCACGGACGCGGTCTCCGGCTTCCCCACCGACCGCGGCTGGGACCTCGACGCCCTCTACGACCCCGACCCCGACCACCTGGGCACCTCCTACGCCCGTGAGGGCGGGTTCCTGCACGACGCCGGGGACTTCGACCCGGAGCTGTTCGGCATCAGCCCGCGTGAGGCGATGACGACCGATCCGCAGCAGCGGTTGCTGCTGGAGACGTCCTGGGAGGCGTTCGAACGGGCCGGGATCGCGCCCGACTCACTGCGCGGCTCCCGCACCGGCGTGTTCGCCGGCGTCATGTACAACGACTACGGCGCCCGACTGCACCAGGCCGCCACGCCCGCGGCGGGCTTCGAGGGGTACCTGGTCAGCGGGAGCGCCGGCAGCGTCGCCTCGGGCCGGGTGTCCTACACGTTCGGGCTGGAGGGCCCGGCGGTCACCGTCGACACCGCCTGCTCCTCCTCCCTGGTCGCCCTGCACCTCGCCGCCCAGGCACTACGCAGCGGCGAATGCGACCTCGCCCTCGCCGGCGGCGTCACCGTCATGGCCAGCCCCGCCACCTTCGTCGAGTTCAGCCGCCAACGCGGCCTCGCCGCCGACGGCCGGTGCAAACCCTTCGCCGACGCCGCCGACGGCACCGGCTGGTCCGAAGGCGCCGCCATCCTCCTGCTCGAACGACTCTCCGACGCCCACCGCAACAACCACCCCGTCCTCGCCGTCGTCCGCGGCACCGCCACCAACCAGGACGGCGCCAGCAACGGCCTCACCGCCCCCAACGGACCGTCGCAACAACGAGTCATCCGCCAGGCCCTCACCAACGCCGGCCTCAACCCCACCGACATCGACGCCGTCGAAGCCCACGGCACCGGCACCCGCCTCGGCGACCCCATCGAAGCCCAAGCCCTCCTCGCCACCTACGGCCAGAACCGACCCGACAACCAACCCCTCTGGCTCGGCAGCCTCAAATCCAACATCGGCCACACCCAGGCCGCCGCCGGCGCCGCCGGCATCATCAAAATCGTCCAAGCCCTCCACCACAGAGAACTCCCCCGCACCCTCCACGTCGACCAACCCACCTCACACGTCGACTGGCACGCCGGAAACGTCACCCTGCTCACCGAGAGCCAACCCTGGGAACCGGGCGCCCGGCCCCGCCGCGCCGCCGTCTCCTCCTTCGGCATCAGCGGCACCAACGCCCACGTCATCCTCGAGGAAGCCGCCCAGCCCACCGCGCCCGACGAAGCGGGAAAACCCGACGGGAGCATCGGCGTCCCGCCGGTGTGGGTGCTGCGCGCGCACAGCGCGGCGGGGCTGCGGGCCCGCGCCGCGAGCCTGGGCGACGATCTCGGACACCGGCCGGCGGTGGCACCGATCGACATCGCGCGGCAGCTCGCCCGGACCCAGGCGGGGCTGGAATGGCGGGCCTCGTTCGTCGCGGCCGAGCGGGCGGACGCGCTGCGCGCGCTGGACCTGCTGGCCCGGGACGAGCCCGACCCGGGTCGGGCGACCGGGCAGGCCCTCGGCACGCTGCGCACCGCGTTCCTGTTCACCGGACAGGGCAGCCAGCGGCCCGGCATGGGCCGCGGGCTGTACGAGGCGTTCCCGGCGTTCGCCACCGCGTTCGACGAGGTGGCCGCGGCCTTCGCGCCGGGCCTCGACCGGCCGCTGCGCGACGTCGTGTTCGCCGCGCCCGGCAGCCCGGAAGCGGCGCTGCTGGATTCGACCGCCTGGACGCAGCCGGCGCTGTTCGCGCACGAGGTCGCCCTGTTCCGGCTGTTGGCGGGCTGGGGCGTGCGTCCCGACGCGGTGCTGGGCCACTCCATCGGCGCGATCGCCGCGGCACACGCGGTCGGGGTACTGTCGCTGCCCGATGCCGCGACGCTGGTCGGCGCCCGATCCCGGCTGATGGCCACGCTGCCGGCCGGAGGCACGATGGCGGCCCTGTCCGTCCCGGCCGACGAGGCGGCGGCACTGCTCGCCGACGTCGACGGGGCGGTCTCGCTCGCCGCGGTCAACGGCCCCCGGGCGACCGTGGTGTCCGGGGAGGAACGGGCCGTCGCCGAGGTCGTCCGCCGGGCGGCGGCAGGTGGCGCCCGCACCCGGCTGCTGTCGGTCAGCCACGCGTTCCACTCCCCGCTGGTCGAGCCGATCCTCGACGAGTTCCGGGACGTCGTCGCCGGCCTGGCCTTCGCCGCGCCGGCCGTCACCGTCGTCTCCGACCTCACCGGGGAGCCGGTCCCGGCCGACGTACTGGCGACGCCCGAGTACTGGGTGCGCCACGCGCGGGAGACCGTGCTGTTCGCGCCCGCCGTCCAGGCGCTGCGCGGGTCGGGTATCCGCGGGTTCCTGGAGATCGGCCCGGACACCGTCCTGGCCACGATGGCCGCCGACACGCTCGCCGAACCACCGGTCACGGCCGAGGTGGTCACACTGGCCACCCAGCGGCGGGGCCGCCCCGAGCCGGAGACGCTCGCCGCGGCGCTGGGCGCCCTGGACGCCGCGGGCGGGCGGGTCGACTGGTCGGCCTACTTCGGCCCGGGGCCCGCGGTGGGGCTGCCCACCTATCCGTTCCAGCGGTCCCGCTACTGGCTCGACGTCACCACCTCCGGCACGGGACCGGACCTGGGCGCGGCCGGCCTTGACCCAGCCGGGCACCCGTTGCTGGGCGCGGCGCTGGAGCTGGCCGACGGCTCCGGCTCGGTGCTCACCGGGCGGCTCTCACTGGCCGACCAGCCGTGGCTGACCGACCACCGGGTCGCCGGGGCGGTGGTGGCGCCGGCGACGGCGCTGCTCGGCCTCGCCCTGCACTCGGCCCGGGTGGCCGGGGCGGCCGCGGTGGAGGAGCTGACCCTGGGGGCACCGCTGGTGGTGCCCGAGCAGGGAGCTCTCGCACTGCAGGTCGTCGTCGGGACAGCCGACGACTCCGGTCGGACCACACTGCGCGTGCACTCCCGTCCGGACGGGGTGCGCCAGCCCTGGACCGTTCACGCCAGCGGGCTGCTCGGCCCCGACGCGGCCTCCGCGCCGCCCGACCGGCCCGAACCGGACACCTGGCCGCCGGCGGACACCCGGCCACTGCGCGGCCCCGCCAGCAGCGACACCGGAACCGGCAGCGACACCAACCACAACAGCTACGACGATCTCGCCCGCCTCGGCTATGACTACGGGCCGCTCTTCCAGGGTCTGCGAGCCGGCTGGCGGCGCGGGGAGGAGCTGTTCGCCGAGCTCGTGCCACCGGGCGACGCGACGTTCGGCACGGCCCCGCATCCGGCGCTGCTCGACGCGGCCCTGCACCCGCTCGCCCTCGCCGGCTCCGTCGGCACCGACCCTGACGGGACCGATCCTGACGGCACCGACACCGGCGGGACCGACGCGGGCGCGGCCGGTGCCGGCGGCATCCGGGTGCCGTTCTCCTGGCACGGGGTGTGGGCGGCCACGTCCGGCGACTGGGCCGGCCCGCTGCGGGTCCGCATCACCCCGGTCGGGCGGGACACCGTGCGGCTGCTGATCACCGACACCGCGGACACCCCGCTGCTGGCCGTGGACCGGCTCGTGGTGCGTGCGGTCGACCCGGCCCGGCTGGCCGGGGCGCGCGGCACCGACGGCACGCTGCACCGCCTGGCCTGGGTCCCGCCGGTCGGCCCGGCACCCGCCCCGGCGACTGCCCGGGAGCTGGCCGGCTGGGCGCAGGCCGAACGGCTGCTGGCGGACGTCGCGGCCGGCGGTGCGGCGCCCGAGGCGGTGGTGCTGGACGCCGCCGGTCCCACGGCCGACTCAGTGTCGCCGGCGGCGGCCCGGGAGATCCTGCTCGCCGCGCTGCCGGTGCTGCGCGGCTGGCTCGCCGAGGAGCGGCTGGCGGACAGCCGGCTGGTGCTGCTGACCCACGGTGCCGTCGCCGCGCGGGCCGGGGACCAGGTCGACGGACTCGCCCAGGCCGCGCTGTGGGGACTCGTCCGCACGGCGCAGACGGAGAACCCGGGCGTGTTCACCCTGGTCGACACCGACGGCACCCCGTCCTCCGAACGGGCGCTGGCAGCCGCCGTCGCCACCGGGGAGCCTCAGGTCGCGGTGCGCGACGGGCGGCTCCTGCTGCCCCGACTGGAGCCTCTACCGGCACCATCCGAGGCGCCCGAGGAGCAGGACGGCGGCGCGGCCGTCGCCGGGCCGCTGTTCCCCTCCACCGGCACCGTGCTGGTGACCGGGGCGACCGGTGCCCTGGGCGGCCTCGTCGCCCAACGGCTGGTGGCCCGGCACGGCGTCCGCCGGTTGCTGCTGACCAGCCGGCGCGGCCCGGCCGCGCCGGGCGCCGGCGTCCTGGTGGAGCGGCTGACCGGGCTGGGAGCCGAGGTGCGGCTCGTCGCCGGCGACCTCGCCGACCCCGACGAACTGCGCCGGCTGCTCGCGGAGGTTCCCGACGCGCATCCGCTGTCCGCTGTCGTGCACGTCGCCGGGATCACCGCCGACGCGACGCTGGGGGCGCTGGACGCCGAACGCCTCGACGAGGTGCTGCGCCCCAAGGCGGAGGCGGCCTGGCTGCTGCATGAGCTGACCCGGGAGACCGGGTTGGCCGCCTTCGTGCTGTTCTCCTCGGTCGCGGGCGTCGTCGGCAACGCCGGCCAGGCCAACTACGCCGCCGCCAACTCCTACCTCGACGCCCTCGCGGAGCACCGCCAGGCCCTGGGCCTGCCGGCCGTGTCGCTGGCGTGGGGTCTGTGGGAGCAGGCGGAGGGCCTGGGCGGCGCGCTGTCCGTGGCCGACCGGGCCCGCATCGCGCGCGGCGGCATCCGGGCGATCAGCGAGCAGGAGGGGCTGGATCTGTTCGACGCCGCCGTGGCCTCCGGAGCTCCGGTGGCGGTACCGGCCCGCTTCGATCTCGGCGCGCTGCGCGCCGCCGCCCGCGAGCGGCGGCTGGCCCCGCCGCTGTACGGACTGCTGCCGCCCGGCTTCGCCGCCGCGGCGGCCGGGCCGGTGCCGGGCGGCGCCGCGGGCGGGAGCGCGGCGTCGAACGGGACCGCGGGGGCGAACGGGTCGTCCCCGCAGGAGTCGGGCCGGAACGGGGCCAACGGCTCCGGCCCGGCCGACCCGCCGTGGCTGCGCCGGCTCCGCGAGGTGTCGGCCGGCGAGCGGCCCCGGGTGTCGCGGGAACTGGTCCGCGCCACGGTGGCCGAGGTCCTCGGGCACCCGGCCAGCTATCCGGTGCCGGTCGACCGGGGCCTGCTCGACTTCGGTTTCGACTCGCTCACCGCGGTGGAGCTGCGCAACCGGATCGGCGCGGCGACCGGTCTGCGGCTGCCACCGACGATGCTGTTCGACCATCCGACGGTGGAGACGCTCGCCCGGCATCTGCTGGCCGAGCTGGCCCGGGCGCTGCCGGGTGGGACCGCCGACGCGCTGTCCCGCCTCGACGAGCTGGAAGCGGCCCTCAGCCAGCTGGACACGCCGGACGGGCCGGCAGGTCCCGACGGGCCGGGCCGGGCCGACGGTGCGGGGCAGCCGCCCACCGCCGACCCCCTGCGGGACCAGCTCGCGGAACGGCTGTCCGCCCTGCTCGCCCGGATCGCGCCGGGCCGGGCCGGGCGTCCGCTGCCCCTCGCCTCCGCGGTCGCCCCCGTCTTCGCACCCGCGCTCGGCACGGCCTCGGACGACGAGCTCTTCGAGCTCATCGACGAGCAACTCGGCACCGACTGACCACCAGCCCCGGGCGGCCCCTCGCCCGCCGGACGCACAGAGGTGACGTCGCATGACGAACGAGACGACCGCCGGCACCGAGAGCCGCCTGCGGGACTACCTGAAGCGGGTGACGGGCGATCTGCTCAGCACCCGGGCGCGGCTGTCCGAGCTGGAGGCCGAGCGCACGGAGCCGATCGCGATCGTCGGGACGGCCTGCCGTTACCCCGGCGGGGTCCGCACACCGGAGGACCTGTGGCGGGTGGCGCGGTCGGGCACCGACGCGATCTCGTCCTTCCCGGAGAACCGCGGCTGGGACGTGCCCGGCCTGTTCGACCCGGACCCGGAGCGGGTGGGCCACACCTACGCGCGGGAGGGCGGGTTCCTGCACGACGCCGACCTGTTCGACCCGGCGTTCTTCGGGATCTCCCCGCGTGAGGCGACGGCGATGGACCCGCAGCAGCGGCTGCTGCTGGAGACGTCCTGGGAGGCGTTCGAACGGGCCGGGATCGCCCCCGACTCGCTGCGCGGCTCACGCACCGGTGTGTTCGCCGGGGTGATGTACAGCGACTACGGCGGACGGATCAGGCAGGCGCCGGACGGCCTGGAGGGGTACATCGGCATCGGCAGCGCCGGGTCCGTCGCCTCCGGGCGGATCTCGTACACGTTCGGGCTGGAGGGCCCGGCGGTCACCGTCGACACCGCCTGCTCCTCCTCCCTGGTCGCCCTGCACCTGGCGGTGCAGTCGCTGCGCCGCGGCGAATGCGACCTGGCCCTGGCCGGCGGCGCCACCGTGATCGCGACCCCCGGGCTGTTCGTCGAGTTCAGCCGGCAACGCGGACTCTCCCCGGACGGGCGGTGCAAGGCGTTCGCCGCCACCGCCGACGGCACCGGCTGGGGTGAGGGGGTGGGGCTGCTGCTGGTGGAGCGGCTCTCCGACGCCCGCCGCAACAACCACCCGGTGCTCGCGGTCGTGCGCGGCTCCGCCGTGAACCAGGACGGCACCAGCGGCCAGCTCTCGGCGCCGAACGGCCCGGCCCAGCAGCGGGTGATCCGCCAGGCCCTCGCCGACGCCGGGCTGAACACCGCCGATGTGGACGCGGTCGAGGCGCACGGCACCGGCACCCGCCTCGGCGACCCGATCGAAGCCCAGGCCCTGCTCGCGACCTATGGGCAGAACCGGCCCGACGACAAGCCGCTCTGGCTGGGCAGCCTCAAATCCAACATCGGCCACACCCAGGCCGCCGCCGGCGCCGCCGGCATCATCAAAATCATCCAGGCCCTCCACCACCACGAACTCCCCCGCACCCTCCACGTCGACGAACCCACCCCCCACGTCGACTGGGACAGCGGAAACGTCCGGCTGCTCACCGAGAACCGGCCCTGGGAACCCCGCGACACCCCCCGTCGCGCCGCCGTCTCCTCCTTCGGTATCAGCGGCACCAACGCCCATGTGATTCTCGAGGAAGCCGCCCGGGAGATCGACGGCAACTCCTCGGGTGAGGCCGGTTCAGCTCCGAACGGAACGGCTCCGGCAAGCGCCGGGAATCTCGCCGAAAGCATCGAGGTCACCGCCTCGGTGGAGCTGGAGACACCGGTTCCGATTCTTCTGTCGGGGCACACCGAGCAGGCTCTCCACGACCAGGCCGAGAACCTCAACACCTACCTCACCCACCACCCGAACACCACCCCCCACCAGCTCACCCACACCCTCACCCACGGCAGAACCCACCACCAGCACCGCGCCGCCATCATCACCACCGCCACCGACACCACCGAACTCCGCGACACCCTCACCGCCCTCACCCGTAACCAGCCACACCCCAACCTCACCCAGCACCACACCACCACCCCCGGCAAGACCGTGTTCGTCTTCCCCGGCCAGGGCAGCCAGTGGCACGGCATGGCCCGCCACCTCTACACCACCTCACCCACCTTCGCCCACCACCTCACCACCGCCACCGACGCCCTCAACCCCCACCTCGACTACGACCTCCTCCACACCCTCACCTCACCCACCCCACCACCCGACACCGTCACCTACGTCCAACCCGCCCTCTTCGCCGTCATGACCAGCCTCGCCCGACTCTGGCAACACCACGGCATCCACCCCGACACCGTCCTCGGCCACAGCCAAGGCGAAATCGCCGCCGCCCACATCGCCGGCGCCCTCACCCTCACCGACGCCGCCACCATCGTCGCCCTGCGCGCCACCGCCCTCACCACCCTCACCGGCACCGGCACCATGGCCTCCGTCACCCTGCCCGCCGACACCCTCCAACCCCTCCTCACCCGGTACCCCGACCTCCACATCGCCGCCCACAACAGCCCCACCCACACCATCATCGCCGGCAACCCACAATCCATCACCGAACTCCTCGAACACTGCCAGCAAAACAACATCCAATCCCGCCAGATCCCCGTCGACTACGCCTCCCACACCCCCCACATCGAACCCCTCCACACCACCCTCACCACCGCACTCGCCCACATCACCCCCACCCCCGCCACCATCCCCTTCTACTCCACCCTCACCAACACCTACCTCGACACCACCCAACTCACCCCCGAATACTGGTACCAAAACCTCAGAAACCCCGTCCAATTCCACCAGGCCCTCACCACCCTCCACCACAACGGCCACACCACCTACATCGAAACCAGCCCCCACCCCGTCCTCACCACCACCATCACCGAAACCCTCGAAAACACCCCCGAGAACACCAACCAGAACAGCACCCGAAACACCGACCAAAACAGCACCGCGGAACACCCCACCGAACGACCCACCATCACCGTCACCGGAACCCTGCGCCGTGACCACGGCACCCTCCACACCTTCCACACCGCCCTCGCCCACCTCCACACCCACGGCCACACCCCCACCTGGCACACCCCACCAGCACCCACACCCCCCACACCCCTGCCCACCTACCCCTTCCAACACCACCGCTACTGGCTGGAAGGGCCCCCGATCGGGCCGGAGGGCGACGGGGACGCGGCGGGGCACGGGTTCGTCAGCGCCGTCACCGAGCTCGCCGACGGCGACGGCCTGCTGCTCACCGGCCGGCTCTCCCTTCGCTCCCATCCCTGGCTCGCCGACCACGCGGTGCGCGGGACGGTGCTGCTGCCGGCCACGGCGCAGCTAGAGCTCGTCTTCCAGGCGGCCCTGCACACCGGCGCCGCCGGGATCGAGGAGCTGACGCTGGAGGCGCCGCTGCTCCTACCGGAGCGGGGCGGCGTGCGGCTGCAGGCCCGGGTCGAGGCCGCCGACGACCAGGACCGGCGCCGGGTGACGGTCCACTCCCGCCAGAGCGCCGAGGATCCCTGGACCCGCCATGCCACCGGTGTGCTGGCGCCGCCGGCGCCGAGCGCCGCCCCGGCGCCGGGTGAGAGCGCCTGGCCCCCGCCGCAGGCCACTCCGGTACCGGTCGAGGGCCTGTACGACCAGCTCGCCGAGCTCGGCTACGAGTACGGGCCGGCCTTCCAGAACCTGCGCGCGGCCTGGCGCGACGGTGACACCGTGTACGCATCGGTCGTCCTCGGGCCCGAGCACCACGTCGACGCGGCGCGGTTCGCGGTGCACCCGGCGCTGTTCGACGCGGCGATGCACGCGATGGGCCTGGGCGGCTTCCTGGGCTCCGGGGTGCTGCTGCCGTTCGCCTGGTCCGGGATCACGCTGGCGGCGGCCGGCGCCACCGAGCTGCGGGTCACCGTCGCGCCGGGGCCCGGTGAGCGGGACACCGTGACGGTGACGCTGG
This sequence comes from Parafrankia discariae, assembly GCF_000373365.1. NCBI lineage: Bacteria > Bacillati > Actinomycetota > Actinomycetes > Frankiales > Frankiaceae > Parafrankia > Parafrankia discariae. The sequence continues at coordinate 69,451 of NZ_KB891214.1, read as the reverse complement.
CCGACCAGACGGGGGCACCGGTAGCCCGGGTGGACCAGCTCACCCTGCGTCCGGTGGACCCGGCGAGCCTGCCGTCGGCGCCCGGCCGGGGCGGCTCCGAAGGACTGTACGAGCTCGAATGGCAGGAGCTCCCGCCGCTCACGACGGTCGCGGCGCCGCCCTACCGACTCGCCACGGCGCCGGACGGGCCGTCCACCGGCGCTCCCGACGGGGAGCCACGGTCGGACCTGAGCTCCCACCTGGAGCTGGACCGGGAGCTCGACCTTCAGTTGGCACTGGGCGCCCCCGGCGGCGACGAGGCGGAGCTGACCCTGCTGCCCTGGTGGGCCCCACCCGGCCCGGCGGACGCAGACCGCGATTCCATCCCCGACCTGCCCGGGGCCGTCGGCGCCGGGGTGCTGGCGCTGCTGGGCCGGGTGCGCGACTGGCTCGGCCAGGACGACCGGCCCCAGGCGCGGCTGGTGGTGCTCACCCGGCGCGCGGTGGCCGCCCGCCCCGGTGACCCGACGGAGCTCACCGCCGCGCCGCTGTGGGGCCTGCTGCGCTCCGCGGCGACGGAGAACCCGGACCGGATCATCATCGCCGACGTCGACGGCACCGCCGCGTCGCTGGCGGCGCTGCCCGGCGCGCTCGCCACCGGCGAGCCCCAGTTCGCCCTGCGCGACGGGGTGGCGCTGGTGCCCCGGCTGGTCCGCCACGCCGCGGGCAAGGCGCTGGCACCGCCGCCGGACGAGCCGGCCTGGCGGGTGGAGACGCCCGGCGGGTCACCCGACGACCTGTTCCTCGCCCCGTTCCCGGCGGCCCACGCTCCGCTGGCGCCCGGGCAGGTCCGGCTGGCGGTGCGCGCCGCCGGGCTGAACTTCCGGGACGTGCTCACCGCGCTCGGCATGGTGCCCGTGGGCGCCCCGCTGGGCACCGAGGCCGCCGGGGTGGTCCTGGAGGTCGGCCCGCGGGTGCCCGGGCTCTCCCCGGGGCTCTCCGTCGGGGACCGGGTGCTCGGGCTGGTGCCCGGCGCCCTCGGCCCGCTGGCGGTGGCGGACGAGCGGCTGCTCGCGCCGATCCCCGCCGGCTGGTCGTTCGCCCAGGCCGCCGGGGTGCCGGCGGTGTTCACCACCGCCTACTACAGCCTGGTGGAGCTGGCCCGGATCCGCCCGGGTGAGCGGGTGCTGATCCACGCGGCGACCGGCGGGGTGGGCCTGGCGGCCCTGCAGGTGGCCCGCCATCTGGGCGCGGAGGTCTTCGCGACCGCCAGCCCGGCGAAGTGGGGGGCGCTGCGGGCCCTGGGCGTGCCGGCGGAGCGGATCGCCTCCTCGCGCACCACCGACTTCGAGGCGGCGTTCCTGGACGCCACCGACGGCGCGGGAGTCGACGTCGTGCTCAACTCGCTCACCGGCCCGTTCCTGGACGCCTCGCTGCGGCTGCTGCCCCGGGGCGGGCGTTTCGTGGAGATGGGCATCGCGGACCCGCGGGACCCCGCCGAGGTCGCCGCCACCCACCCGGGCGTGCACTACCAGGCGTTCGAGCTGCTCGACATGGATCCCGACCAGGTGGGGCGGTCGCTGGCCGGCGCCCTCGACCTGCTCGCCGGCGGGCCGCTGCGCCCACTGCCGGTGACCACCTGGGACGTCCGCTCGGCGCCGGCCGCGTTCCGGCACTTCTCGCAGGCCCGGCAGGTCGGCAAGGTCGTTCTCACCATCCCTGCGTCGGTCGGGGAGGGGGAACGGCCCGTCCTGGGTGAACCCACCGGCGAACCCGCCGACGCGCGGGCCGACGCACGGGCCGGGACGGTGCTGCTCACCGGTGGCACGGGCACCCTCGGCGCGGCGCTCGCCCGGCATCTGGTGACCGCGCGCGGCGTGCGCCATCTGCTGCTGACCAGCCGTCGGGGCGCGCGGGCCCCCGGCGCGGCGGAGCTGGCCGCCGAGCTCACCGAGCTCGCCGGGCCCGGCGCGACCGTGCGGGTCGAGGCGTGCGACGCCGCCGACCGGGACGCGCTGGCCGGCCTGCTGGCCTCCGTCGACCCGGCGCGTCCGCTGACCTCGGTGATCCACGCCGCCGGGCTGCTCGACGACGGCGTGCTCTCCTCGCTGACTCCGGAGAAGATCGACGCGGTGCTGCGCCCCAAGGTCCGCGCGGCGTGGAACCTGCACGAGCTGACCCTCGGCGCCGACCTCACCGAGTTCGTGCTGTTCTCCTCCGCGTCGGGCCTGCTCGGCGGGGCCGGGCAGGCGAACTACGCGGCGGCGAACGTCTTCCTGGACGCGCTCGCCGCGCACCGGCGGGCGGCCGGGCGTCCCGCGGTCTCGCTGGCCTGGGGCCTGTGGCAGTCGGCCAGCGGGATGACCGGCCATCTGGACGAGGCGGACCTGGCCCGTATCGCCCGCGGCGGGCTGGTGCCGATGTCGACGGAGGTGGGCATGGCGCTCTTCGACGCGGCACTGGTGGCCGGCCCGCCGCTGCTGGCGCCGGCCCCGCTGGACCTCGCCGCGTTGCGCCGGCAGGCGCAGTCCGGCGGGCTGCCCGCGGTGCTGCGCGCGCTGGTCCGCGGGCCGGTGGTCCGCCGCGCGGCGGGCGCGACCGCGGTGGAGCCGACCGCGCCGGGTGGCCTGGCCGAACGGCTGCGCGGCCTGCGGGGCGTCGAGCGGGAGCGGTATCTGTTCACCCTGGTCCGCGAGCAGATGGCGGCGGTGCTGGGTCACGCGGGGGGCGAGGACATCGCCCCTGACCAGGCCCTCAAGGACATCGGCTTCGACTCCCTGACGTCCGTCGAGCTGCGCAACCGGCTCGGCGCGGCGACCGGGCTGCGGCTGCCGACGACCCTGGCGTTCGACTTCCCGACCCCGGCGGCACTCGCGGCCCGGCTGCTGTCGCTGCTGGCCCCGGACGACACCGCCGCCGAACTCGACCGGCTGCTCGCCGAGGTGTCGGTGGACGGCCCCGAGTTCGGCGCGATCCGCGACCGGCTGCGCGACGCCCTGTGGCGGTGGGAGGAGGCGGCCGCGGCCGGCTCCCCGGCCGGCGCCCTGGGCGCGGCGGCCGTCCCGGCCCAGCCGTCGTCGGCGGACGAGCTGGCGGAGCTCGCCGACGCCACCGACGAGGAGCTCTTCCGCGCGCTCGACGAGGAGCTGGACGCGCCGTGACCGGATCCGACGTCCCGTACCAGCCAGAAAGCTCTGACAGGGAGTGCGAGACAGATGACTGACCAGGCTGCAGCGAGCACCGAGGACCGGCTGCGCGACTATCTGCGGCGGGCCACCGCCGACCTGCGCCAGGCCCGGCGCCGGATCCGGGAGCTGGACGCGCGGGTGCACGAGCCGATCGCGATCGTGGGCATGGGCTGCCGACTGCCGGGCGGCGTCGACTCCCCGGAGGCGCTGTGGCGGCTGCTCGACGAGGAGCGGGACGCCATCGAGGGCCTGCCCACCGACCGCGGCTGGGATCCGGAGCGGCTCTACGACCCGGATCCCGACCGGCCGGGCACCACCTACGCCCGCGAGGGCGGATTCCTCGACGACGCGGGCGGTTTCGACGCCGCGTTCTTCGGCATCGCGCCGCGCGAGGCGACCGCCAGCGACCCGCAGCACCGGCAGCTCCTCGAGGTCGCCTACGAGACCCTCGAGTACGCCGGGATCGCGCCGGACTCCCTGCACGGCACCCGGACGGGCGTGTACGCCGGGGTGGTGTCCCAGGCGTACGTGCCGCCGCCGGAGCGGGTGCCCGCCTCGTACGAGGGGCATCTGATGACGGGAAACGCGACGAGCGTCGCGTCCGGGCGGGTGGCCTACCACCTCGGGCTGGAGGGACCGGCCCTCACTCTGGACACCGCCTGCTCCTCGTCGCTGGTGGCGATGCACCTGGCGGCGCGGGCACTGCAGCGCGGCGAGTGCGACCTGGCGCTCGCCGGCGGGGTGACGGTGATGGCCACCCCGGTGCTGCTGGTCGAGTTCAGCCGGCAGCGGGGGCTGTCACCGGACGGCCGCTGCAAGGCGTTCGCCGCGGCGGCGGACGGCACCGGCTTCGCCGAGGGCGTCGGGCTGGTGCTGCTGGAACGGCTCTCCGACGCCCGGCGGGCCGGCCGGCGGATCCTGGCGGTGTTGCGCGGCTCGGCGGTGAACTCCGACGGGGCCAGCAACGGGCTGACCGCGCCGAACGGCGTCAGCCAGGAGCGGGTGATCCGCCAGGCGCTGGCCGACGCACGGCTGGCTCCGCAGCAGGTCGACGTGGTGGAGGCGCACGGGACGGGCACCCGGCTCGGCGACCCGATCGAGGCGCAGGCGCTGCTGGCCACCTACGGGCAGGGCCGGCCGGCCGGCGAGCCGCTGTGGCTGGGCAGCCTGAAGTCCAACATCGGCCACACCCAGGCCGCCGCCGGCATCGCCGGGGTGATCAAGATGATCCTGGCCATGCGGCACGACCGGCTGCCGCGCACCCTGCACGTCGACGAGCCGACGCCGCACGTCGACTGGGCCGGCGGCGACGTCCAGCTGCTCACCGAGGCCCGCCAATGGCAGCGTGGGGACCGGCCACGCCGGGCGGCGGTCTCCTCGTTCGGGATCAGTGGCACCAACGCCCACCTCGTCCTGGAGGAGCCGCCCGCGCCCGACGAGCCCGCGGCGGAGACCGAGCCCGGGCTCGACTCCGACGAACCGGCCACCGGCGGCCTGGCCGGCCCAGCCCGCCAGGCCGCCGGGACAGGGGACGCACGGCCGGCGGCGGCCGACCCGGCGGCGGCTCCGTGGGTGCTGTCGGGACGTACTGAGGCGGCGCTGCGGGCCGCGGCCGGCCGGCTGCGCGAACGGCTGGACGCCGACCCCGGTCTCGACCCGGTCGAGGTCGGGCGGGTGCTCGCCGTCGGGCGCACCGCCCACCCGCACCGGGCGGCCGTGCTGCCCGGGTCCGACCGCAAGCGGCTGGACGCGCTCTCCGCGCTGGCGGGCGAACGGCCCAGCGGGCTGGTCGCACCCGGTGGCCCGGGTGGCCGAACGGCGTTCCTGTTCACGGGCCAGGGCAGCCAGCGGCCAGGCGTGGGCCGGCAGCTCTACACCAGCCGGCCGGTGTTCGCCGCCGCCCTCGACGAGGTCTTCGCGGCGTTCGAGCCGCTGCTCGACCGGCGGCTGCCCGACCTGCTGTTCAGCAAGCCGGACACTCCCGAGGCGGCCCTGCTCGACCGCACCGAGTACGCCCAGCCGGCCCTGTTCGCGCTGGAGACGGCGCTGTACCGGCTGCTGGTCGAGCTGGGGCCGGAGCCGGACCTGGTCGCCGGGCACTCGCTCGGCGGGCTGACCGCCGCGCACGTGGCCGGCCTGCTCTCCCTGGCCGACGCCGCCACGCTCGTCGCCGCCCGCGGCCGCCTCATGCAGGCCCAGCCCACCGGCGGGCTGATGGCCGCCTGCGAGGCGACCGCGGAGGAGATCGAGAGCCTGCTCACCGAGCAGGACGGGCCGGTCTCGCTGGCGGCCGTCAACGGCCCGCGGGCCGTCGTCGTGTCCGGGGACGCGGAGGCGGTCGCCCGGGTCACGGCGGCCGTCGCCGCCCGCGGCGGGCGGACCCGCACGCTGCGCGTCAGCCACGCCTTCCACTCCGCGCACATGGACGGGGCGCTGGCCCCGTTCCGCGAGGTCGTCGCCGGGCTGCGCTTCCAGCCGCCGGTCCTGGACGTCGTCTCCGAGCTGACCGGACGGCCGGCGAGCTTCGAGGAGCTGCGCGACCCCGACTACTGGGTGCGCCAGCTGCGCTCGCCGGTGCGCTTCGCCGACGCCGTGGCCACGCTGCACGCCGCCGGCGCCGCGACCTTCCTCGAGGTCGGCCCGGACGCGGTGCTCACCCCGATGGTGGCGGACTGCCTCCCGGTGGGCGCCGGCACGACGGGCGCGGGCCAGGTGGTGGCGGTGCCCGTGCTGGTCCGGGACCGGCCGGAGGAGCAGGTGCTCGCCACCGCCCTGGCCTGGCGGCACGTGCGCGGCGCGGACGTCCGCTGGGACGCCTGGTTCGGCCCGGCGGCGGGCCCGCCGCCGCACCTGCCCACCTACCCGTTCGAGCATCGCCGCTACTGGTGGCCCGCCGAGGTCGTCGCCGCCCCCGCGGGCCCGCGGCCCGCGGCGGACGAGGTGGCTGACGCGGCTGAGATCTCCGCGCCGGCGGAGCCCGCCGAGGTCCCGGCGGCCGGCCAGTCGGACCAGTCGGACCAGTCGGACCTGGCTGGCCAGGCCGGCCCGCCGGTCGCCGCGGACCGCGGGGAGGTGCTGCTCGCCCTGGTCCGCGAGCACGCCGCCGAGGTGCTCGGCCATCCCGATCCGGACTCCATCGGCGCGGACGACAACTTCCTGGAGATCGGGTTCTCGTCCTTCACCGCCCTGGAAGTGCGCAACCGGCTGTGCGAGGCGACCGGCCTGACGCTGCCGGCGGTGCTGCTCTACGACCACCCGACACCGACGGCGGTCGTCCGGTTCCTCGAGGAGAGCCTGGTCGCCTGAGCCGCCCCACCCCGCGGACGCGTGATCGGCCCCGGCCTGCGCAGGCCGGGGCCGATCCGTCGGGACAGCCGTCCCGATCAGGGGCTACCAGACGACGGGCAGCCGGTAGACGCCCTGCACCGAGCCGCCGGGCTTCGCCCCGAGCGCCTCGACCGGCTCGGCCAGCCGCAGCGTCGGGATACGGCCGAACAGCTCGCGCAGGCCGATCTCCAGCTCCACCCGGGCCAGGTTCTGCCCGATGCACTGGTGGATGCCGTAGCCGAAGGCCAGATGTCCCCGCGGGACCCGGCCGATGTCGAGGACGTCGGGGTCGGGGAACGTCGACGCGGTCCGGTTCGCCGCCGCCGTCGGCAGGTACACCCCGTCACCGGCCCGGATGACGACCCCGGCGACCTCGATGTCGGCGGCGGCGATCCGCTGGATCTCGTCGGCCACCGACAGGAAGCGCAGCAGCTCCTCGGTGGCGCCGGCGGCCCGCCCGGCCGGGTCCTCGACCAGCCGGGCCCGCTGGTCCGGGTGCTCCAGCAACGCCAGCACGCTCAGCCCGAGCATGTTCGCGGTCGTCTCGTGCCCGGCGACGAGCAGGAACATCGCCATCGACGCGAGATCGTCCTGCCCGATCTGGCCGGTGCCGAGCCGCTCGGCGATCAGCTCGTCGAGCAGCCCCTCCCCGGGCCGCTCCCGCTTCGCGGCGATCAGCTCGTCGAAGTAGTCGACCAGGGCCCGCGACGCGGCCGCGGCCTCGGCCGCCGTGCTGGTCGCGATCACCATCCGCCGGGTCTGCTCCTCGAAGAACTCGTGGTCGCCGTAGGGCACACCGAGCAGCTCGCAGATCACGGTGGACGGGATCGGCAGCGCGAACTCGGGCACGAGGTCGACGACCTCGCCCGGCTCGTGCGCGAGCAGGGCGTCGACGCGCCCGCCGACGATCCGTTCGATGTCCGGCCGCAGCGCGTTCGCCCGCCGCACGGTGAAGTTGCCGATCAGCATCCGGCGCTGGATGTCGTGCTCCGGCGGGTCCATCCCGACGAGCGCGACGAGCTTGGCCGCGGCCATCCGCGGCACCAGCACCGGGAAGTCGGGCCGGGAACGGTCCGAGGACAGCCGCGGGTCGACGAGCAGCCGGCGGGCCTCCTCGTAGCCGGTGACCACCCACACCTCCCGGCCGTCGAACAGCGTCGCCCGGGTGATCGGCCCGTCCTGCTGGAGCCGCGCGTACCCGGCCGGCGGGTGGTAGGGACATCCACGGTCCATGGGAAAGGCGGGCGGAGTCGCCACGACCGCTTGGTTGCTGCTCATGACCTGTCCCCTGACGTCCAGGCGCGGCCCTCACGCCACGCGGGCCATGATCATGGGTAACCCAGGTTAATCAGCGCTAAAGCCACCGGTGGACGGCCACCGGCCATGGGTGCCGTCGTGGATGTCGCCATGGATGTCGCCGGGCCCGGCCGCGGGTGGCGGCGGGCCGGGCGCCGGGCCGGACAGGCTGTCGGGCGGGCCGACCCACCAGCCGGAGGCGAGGAACGCCCCGGTCACCCCGATGGCCTCCCATTCGGCGGCGACCGCGCGCGCCACCCGGCCCCACGCCCGGCGCAGCCCTCCCCCCTCAGCCGTCACAGCGGGATGTTCCCGTGCGGGACCCGCCCCGCCGGCGCCGTGCGGGCCGCCCCGGAGATCGCGGCCTCGGAGATCGCGGCGGCGACGCGGCGGCGGGTGTCCGCGGGCTCGATGACCGCGTCGATCAGGCCGAGTTCGACGGCGCGCCGCGCGCCACCCGCCGTCCGCTGGTGCTCGGCGGCGAGCGCGCGCAGCCGCTCCGGGCGGTCGGCCGGGTCGACCGCGGCGAGCTCCCGGCGGTGCAGGATGCCGACGGCGGCCTCGGCCCCCATCACCGCCAGTTCGGCGTCGGGCCAGGCGAAGACGGCGGTGGCCCCGAGCGAGCGGGAGTTCATGGCGATGTAGGCGCCGCCGAACGACTTCCTGGTCACCAGCGTCACCCGGGGCACGGTGGCCTCGGCGAAGGCGTAGAGCAGCTTGGCGCCGCGGCGGACCACCCCCTCCCATTCCTGGCGGACGCCCGGCAGGTAGCCCGGCACGTCGACGACGACCAGCAGCGGGATCCCGAACGCGTCGCACATCCGCACGAAGCGGGCCGCCTTCTCCGCGCTCAGCGAGTCCAGGCAGCCGCCCTTGCGCAGCGGGTTGTTGGCGATCACCCCGATGCGCCGGCCGTGCAGGCGACCCAGCCCGACGACGACGTTGGCCGCCCACCGCGCCTGGAGCTCCTGGAAGGAACCGCGGCCCGGATCGTCCGGGTCGGCGTCGAGCAGCGCGTGCACCAGGGGGCGGACGTCGTAGGCGCGCCGCCGCCGGTCCGGCAGGAGCGCCCCGGGATCGGCGCCGTCCGCCGCGCCGTCGGGGACGGGGCGGTCCACCGGGGCGGGATGATCGGTGCCGGCGAGCAGTGGGACGAGTCGGCGGGCCCGGGCGAACGCGTCGTGCTCGGAGTCGGCCAGCACGTGCACGACACCGGAACGGCTGCCGTGGGCCTGCGCTCCACCGAGGCCCTCCATGTCGATCTGCTCACCCGTCACGCTGCGCACGACGTCCGGGCCGGTGACGAAGACCCGCCCCGCCGGCGCCATGATCACCACGTCGGTGAGCGCCGGGCCGTAGGCGGCGCCCCCGGCCGCCGGCCCCAGCACCACCGAGATCTGTGGTATCCGGCCGGAGGCCCGCACGGTGGCGGCGAAGATCTGCCCGATGCCGTCCAGGGCCTCGACGCCCTCCCCCAGGCTGGCCCCGCCGGAGTGCCAGAGCCCGACCACCGGAACGCCGTCCCGCCGGGCCTGGTCGATCGCCGCGGCGATCTGGCGCGCGCCGGCGCCGCCGAGCGCGCCGCCCATGCTGGTGCCGTCCGTGCAGAACGCGATCGCCGGGACGGTGCCGAGGGTGCCCCGCCCGACCAGGACCCGCGACACCACGCCCCCCGGAGCGGGAATGAAGGTCCCGGGGTCGAACAGCGCGGCGAGCCGCCGCGCGGGGCCGCGGGGATCGTGCTGTTCCGGAATGCTGATGCCGAGCCGCGTGTCGCCGACCGTCTCCACCATCGACTTACCTCTCCCGACGACGTGTCCTGCCCGAGAACGGCGGGGTCGGCCGTCCTGTCATCCGGGATCAAGCGTGCGGGCGGTTTCTAAAGCCCGGCTTACCGCGCCCGGCCCCTTCGAGGGGCGGGCGCCGTCCACCGTGCGCTTTAGCGCGGGACAAGCCGGCGGTCAGACTCCGCCGGGACGATCGCGGCATGCGCGTCGGACTGGGATATCTGAACATGGCCCCGGCGGGCGACGCCCCGACCGCCCGGGCCCTCTACGCCGACTTCCTGCACGACGCCCGGTGGGCGCAGGCGGCGGGCTTCGCCGGCATCTGGGTCACCGAGCACCACTTCTCCACCTACAGCCTGACCTCGTCGCCGCTGCTCCTGCTGGCCCAGGCGGCGGTCGTCGCGCCCACGCTCCGGCTGGGCACGTCGATCCTGGTGCTGCCCTTCTGGGATCCGGTGCGGCTGGCCGCCGACCTGCTCACCCTGGACGCGCTGTCCGGTGGCCGGCTCGACGTCGGCATCGGCCGCGGGTACCAGCCGCACGAGTTCCACGGGTTCGGCCGGGACCCGGCGGACAGCCGGGCCGCCTTCACCGAGGCGGTCGACCTCCTCCAGCAGCTGTTCACCGCCCCCGACGAGCGGTTCGCGGGCCGCTTCCACCGGATCGACACGCCGGTCACCCTGCTGCCCCGCCCGACCCAGCGACCCCACCCGCCGATCTGGACGTCGGCCACCAGCCCGGAGTCGCTGCGCTTCGCCGCGGACCGGGGCTTCCACTTCATGCTGCCCGCCGGCACGACGTTCCCGCAGGTCGTGGAGCGCCGACGCTGGATCGAGGAGGCCGGCGGGCTGCCGGCCGGGCGGGAGTTCCAGGTCAACCGGTTCGTGTACCTGGGCGACGAGGAGGGCCGGGCGGCGGTCGTCCGGGAGATCGCCCGCCAGTTGCAGACCTCGGCCGCGCTGACGGAGGGGACGGGTCCGGTGGCGGGCGCCGCTCCCGCGCCCGAGCGGCCCGATCCCGCGATGGAGGAGAAGGCCCGCGAGGTCCTCATCACCGGGTCCGCGGCGGAGGTGCTCGAGCAGTTCCTGGCCCTGGCCGAGACGGGCATCACCTACGTCATCGCCAGCTTCGCCTTCGGGTATCTCGACCCTCGGGTCAGCCGGCGCTCCCGGGAGCGGTTCGCCGCCGAGGTGCTGCCCCGCCTCCCGGTGACCGCGCCGCCGTCGGTCCCGCCGACACCGCCGACGACCTCGCCACCGGCCCTGCCCGCGGCCCGGTGAGTCGCTACTCGCTCGCCGGGGCCCGCGCCGCCGGATCCGTGGCGGCGAACGCGCGCAGGAAGGTCGCGGTCGCGGCCCGCGCGGTGTGCTGGATCTGGGTGTCGTCGAACGGGCGGGTACCCAGCGCGGAACGGTGCGCGACCGGGCCGGTGAGCAGCGCCAGGTACTGTTCGGCCGCCTCGACCGGGTCGGCCAGCCGCAGCCGGCCGGCGAGCGCGAGCCGGGCCAGCCGGTCCGCGAACGCCTCCCCCACCTGGTTCGGCCCGTTGGCGCCGATCATGTCGAACAGGTCCGGGAACCGGACGATCTCGGCGTGCAGCAGGCGGCGCAGCGCCCAGGAGTCCGCGGCGCAGTAGCACTCCAGCAGCGCGCGGCCGACGTCGGTGAACGCGACGGGCAGGTCGGCCACGTCGACGGTGAGCCGGCTGACGACGGCGAGGGTCTTGGCCGTGGTCCGGTCCGCGGCGGCCGCCATCGAGTGCCGGAACAGGTTCTCCTTGCCGCCGAGATGGTTGTAGATCGTCGGCTTCGCCACGCCGGCCTCGGAGGCGATCATGTCGATGCTCGCCTGCGGATAGCCCTCGCGGGCGAAGACGGCGAAGGCGGCGTCCAGGATCGCCTGCCGCTTGTCGATCCTGCCCCGGGTGCCGACAGCTCCAGCCGAGCCCGCGGCTCCAGCCGAGCCGGCGGTCCTCACACTGCGCACCGGCCCAGCCTACGCGGACGACACCGGCGAGCCGACCGTCCCGACAGGTTGGGGACAGGCCGGGCCGCGGGGCCGCCTCAGCCCTTCAACCTCGGCATTTACCACTAAGACGATGGGTTTAGAGGATAAGTTCTACTGCACTGACCAGTTCATCCTTCTGTAGCGAGGTTGACTCCCGTGACTGGTACGTCCCCCCGACCCCGGCCCGCGAGCGACGTACCACTGGGCGTGCTCGACCTCGTCCCGATCAGTGCGGGCGAGAGCGTCGCGGACGCGCTGCGCAACAGCATCGGCCTGGCCCGGCACATCGACCGGCTCGGCTACCACCGGTACTGGGTCACCGAGCACCATGTGAACCCGAGCACAGCCGGGCTCTCCTCGACCCTGCTGACCGCCCTGGTGGCCGACGCCACCACCCGCGTCCGGGTCGGCTCCGGCTCGTTGCAGCTGGGCCATCGCACCGCGCTGTCCGTAGCGGAGGAGTGGGGCCTGCTCGACACGCTCCACCCGGGCCGGCTGGACCTGGGCCTGGGCCGCGCCGGCTGGCATCCCCCGGCACCCGCCGCCGGCCACACGGAGACCACCGGCGACACCCCGGCCGGACCGGACGTCCCGGCCGGACCGGCCCCCGTCGAGCCGGACGAGCCGCCCGCGCCGTACCCCCGGCTGCGCGGCTCGGACCTGTTCGCCCTGCACCGGCTGCTGCTGCCGCTCAACCCGCTCAACAGCCCCGACTACCTCGACCAGGTGACCGAGGTGGTGGCCCTGCTCGACGGCACCCGCCGCGCCGGTGACCTGCGGGTCCACGCCGTCCCCGGCCACCGGGCCGAGGTGGCGGTCTGGGTTCTCGGCCGCACCGCCGGTGAGAGCGCGGAGGTCGCCGGCCAGCTGGGCCTGCCCTACGCGACGAACTACCACGCGAGCCCGTCCACCACGGCGGACTCCGTCGCGGCCTACCGGAAGGCGTTCCGCGCGTCGGAGAGCCTGGCCCGCCCCTACGTGATCGTCACGGCGGACGTGGTCGTCGGACCCGACGACGAGTCCGCCCGGCGGGCGGCCGTCGGCCACGACCAGTGGAGCCTGGCCAACCGCGTCGGCGAGCCGACCGTGTTCCCCTCGCCCGAGGAGACGTCCGCCTTCCCGTGGGAGCCGGCGGACCGCGAGCTGGTCGCCGACCTGGGACGGAGCCGGCTGGTCGGGACGGCGGAACACGTCGCCGCCGGGCTGCGCGAGCTGCGCGACCGCTTCGACGCCGACGAACTGCTGGTCACGACCACGACCTTCGCCCAGGCCGACCGGCTGCGCTCCTACGAGCTGCTCGCCGACCAGTGGCGCCTCCCGCGAGCCGACTGAGCCCCGGCCCGCTCAGCCCCGGCCCGCGTCGAGCCCCGGCCCGCCGAGCCCCGGCCCGCCGGGGCGCCCGCCCCACCCACCCCACAGATCACCCACGATCACCTTGAGCACCCGGAGCAGTTGAGCCATGAGACGCGGACGCCCGCCAAGACCCCTCCGATCGTTCTGGTCCGCCCGGCGGTTGCGGACCGCGGCGGCCGCCGCGCTGGCCGCGCTGGCGGTCAGCACGGTCGCCGCCTGCGGCGGTTCCACGGCCGCCGACGGGACCGCGCCGGCCGCACAGAGCGGCGGGACCCTCACCGTCCTGTGGCCCGCCGAACCACTCGACCTGTCCACCGACAGCGGCTTCGGGCTACAGATGATCTCCGGGGCGATCGAGCGCCTCGCCGTCTACGACGCCCTGGTCGCGATCACCCCGGCCGCCGAGCTGGACTACCGCCTGGCGAGGTCCCTCGACTCCGACGACTCGCTGACCTGGACGCTGCGGCTGCGGGACGGTCTGAAGTTCAGCGACGGCACCCCGCTGGACGCCGCCGCGGTCCGGGACAACTGGACCCTGCTGGCCGATCCGGCCCGCAAGTCGCCCAGCGCCAAGATCGCGCAGCGGATCGGGTCGTTCACCGTCGTGGACCCGACGACCCTGCGGATCACGCTGAAGGAGGCCGACGGCCAGTTCCCCCGGCTGGTCGCGCAGACCCCGCTGACCTTCATCGGCTCCCCCACCGCGCTGCGCGCCCAGGGCGACGGGTTCAAGACCGCGCCGGTCGGCGCCGGGTCGTTCACCGTCAAGGAGTGGCTGCGCAACGACCACCTGACGCTGGTCCGCAACCCGGCCTCGTCGGTCCAGGCGCACTACGACACGATCGTCGTCAAGTCCGTCCCGGACGAGACGCAGCGTTACAACACCCTGCTCGCGGGGGGCGCCGACATCGCCTTCTCCGCGAACCTGCGTACCGGCATCACCGCGGCCGCGGCCGGGCTGGTCACCGAGAAGGCGTTCAGCGACGGCGGGCTCAACCTGCTGTTCAACGTCACCAAGGCCCCCTTCGACGACATCCGGGCCCGCCGGGCGGTCTCCTACGCCCTCGACGCGCAGGCACTGAACAAGGCCCTGTTCGACGGGACCGCCGCCGTGCCGTCCAGCTTCCTGCGCGACGACTCGCCGCTGCACAGCGACGTGCCGCTGCCCCGCCCGGACCGGGCGAAGGCCCAGGCCCTGTTCGACGAGCTCGCCGCCGCGGGCAAGCCGGTGCAGTTCACCATCATCTCGCCGCTGAACTTCAGCAACGTCGCCGAATGGATCCAGTCCAGCCTCGGCGGCTTCCGGAACGTCAGCGTGAAGGTCGACGCGATGGCCCAGACGCTGCCCGTGCTCCAGGGCGGCTTCCAGGCCACGCTCACCGGCACCCCCCGGTTCGTGGACCCCTACCCGCAGCTGGCCCTGAACCTGGGCACCGGCGGCTCGAGCAACTACGGCAAGTTCTCCGACCCGGCCCTCGACGCCGCGCTGCGGGAGGGGCAGCAGTCCCGGGACACCGCCGACCGGGTTCGGGCCTACGAGACCGCGCAGCGGATCATCGCCGAACAGCTGCCGCTGGCCGGCCCGCTGTACCGCCTGCCGGGGCAGTACCTGCACTCGTCCAAGGTCTTCGGCGAGGGCAAGCTCCCGATCATCAACGACGGCGTGCTCGACATCACCAAGCTGACCGGGGCTGGGTGATCGGATGAGTCAGCGCCGCGGCGGCACGGCCGTCCAGCTGGTCGTGCCGAGACTGCTGCGGGCCGCCGCGGTGCTGCTCCTGGTCGGCCTGGGGGTCTCGCTGCTGCTCGAACTGACCCCCGGCGACCCGGCCTTCGCCCTGCTGGGCGATCAGGCCAGCGCCGACCAGATCTCCGCCGTCCACCGGGCACTGCACCTCGACGACCCGTTCGCCACCCGTTACTGGCACTGGATGAGCGGGGTGGTGCGCGGCGACTTCGGCACCTCGTACCTGACCGGCGAGCCCGTCCTCACCTCGGTGGGGCAGCGGATGCAGGTGACCGGCGAGCTGGTGCTGCTCGCCCTCGCCGTGGCGCTGGTCATCTCGGTGCCGGTCGGGGTGCTCACCGCGCACCGGGCGGACGGTTGGGCGGACCGCTCCTGGTCGATGGCCTCCTCCGCGCTGATCTCGACCCCGCCGTTCGTGCTGGCGCTGTTCCTGGTCTACCTGCTCGCGCTGCAGGTCGGCGGGCTGCCCGCCACCGGCTGGGTGGCGCCCGCGGACAGCCTGGGCGAGAACCTGCGGCACGCCGTCCTGCCGGTGACCACGCTGGCCCTCGCCCTGGTGCCCACCTACTCGCGGATGCTTCGCGCGGACATGATCGCCACCCTCCAGGAGGACTTCATCCTCACCGCCCGCTCCCGGGGGCTGCCCGTCCGCCGCATCCTGTTCCGGCACGCGCTGCGGCCCTCGTCGTTCTCCCTGGTCACCCTGACCGGCCTCAGTGTCGGGCAGCTGATCAGCGGGGCGGTGGTCGTGGAGGTCCTCTTCGCGCTGCCCGGGATCGGCCAGCTCGTCGTCACCAGCGTCGTCGCGAAGGACGTGCCGGTGGTCCAGGGCGTCGTGATGTTCATGGCGGTCGTGTACTGCGTGGCCACCGCGGTCACCGACGTGCTCTACGGCCTGCTCGACCCGCGGGTCCGGGTGCGGCCCGCATGACCGACACCAGCGCGGACCTCACCGGTGCGGGTGTCATTGGTGCGGACCTCACCGGTGCGGGCGTCACCGGTGCGGCCACGGCCGGCGCCGGCCCGGGGGCGGTCGGACCGGCCGGCTCCCGCCGGGACGTCTCCCTCGTGCTCGCCCTCGCCTGGATCGCCCTCGTCGTGGCCGCCGCGGCGCTCGCCGACGTGCTGCCGCTGCGCCCGTACGGGGCGATCGTCCCCGGCCTCGACGCGCGGACGCCGCCCGGCTGGGCCGCGGAGTTTCTGGGCACCGACGCCATCGGCCGCAGTGTGGCGTCCCGGGTGGTCCACGGCGCGCGGGAGTCGCTGATCGTCGGGGTGGGATCGACCGCACTGGCGATGGCCGCCGGGCTGATGGCCGGGCTCGCCGCCGGCTTCTTCCGGCGCTGGCTGGACACCGCGATCAGCCTGGTCCTCGACGCCCTGCTCGCGGTGCCCGCCCTGGTGCTGCTGCTGGCGGTCGCCTCCGTCGGACGGCGCGGCACCGGCACCGTCGTCCTCGGCCTCGCGCTCGTGGGGATGCCGAGCTTCGCCCGGCTGGCCCGCGCGAGCACGCTGGCGTTCGTCGACCGCCCGCACGTCGAGGCGGCGCGGGCACTGGGCGCGGGACCGCTGCGCATCCTGCGCCGCGACCTGCTACCGGAGGTCGTCCTGCGGGTCGCGCCGTTCGCCTTCGTGTACCTGGCGTTCGCGGTCGTGGCCGAGGCGTCGCTGAGCTTCCTGGGCCTGGGCGTGCCCCCGCCGACCCCGAGCTGGGGCGGGATGATCAACGATGGCCGACCGTACCTGCAGGGCGAGCCGTTCCTGGTGTTCGTCCCCGCCACCTGCGTGTTCCTGACGGTGGCCGCGTTCACGACCGTCGGGGACCGGGCCCGCCGCCGCTTCGACACCGGCGTCTCGGGGCTGCGATGACACTGCTGACCGCCCGGGACGTCACCACCACGCTGCCGACGCCGGCCGGCCGGCTGCGCGCCGTCGACGGGGTCTCCTTCACCCTCGCCCCCGGGGAGGCCCTCGGGATCGTGGGCGAGTCCGGCTCGGGCAAGTCGATGCTGGCCCGCACGCTGATGGGCCTGGCCCCGCCGAGCGCCCACACGACCGGCTCGGTGTCCTTCGCCGGCCGTGACCTGCTCACCGCCGGTCCCGCGGAGCTGCGGGAGGTGCTCGGCTCCGGCATCGCGATGGTGTTCCAGGACTCGGCGACGTCCCTGAACCCGGTGACCCGGATCGGGCGGCAACTCACCGAGACGCTGCGGCTGCGCCGCGGGCTGGACCGCCGCCGGGCCCGTGAGCAGGCCGTCGACCTGCTCCGCCGGGTCGGCATACCCGACCCGGCCCGGCGGGCCCGCAGCTACCCGCACGAGCTGTCCGGCGGGATGCGCCAGCGGGCCTGCATCGCGCTCGCCATCGCCTGCGGACCGCGGGTGCTGCTCGCCGACGAGCCGACCACCGCCCTGGACGTCACCGTCCAGCGCCAGATCCTCGACCTGCTCGCCGGCCTGCGGCGCGGCGCGGGCATGGGACTGGTCCTCATCACCCACGACCTCGCGCTGGTCGCCGGCCGGACCGAACGGCTCCTGGTCATGTACGCCGGACGGGTCGTGGAGACCGGGCCGACCCGGGCGGTCATCCGCGGCCCGCGCCACCCGTACACCGCCGCGCTGCTCGCCTCGATCCCCCGCCTGGACCGGCCGGGCCACAGCCGGCTGGCCACGATCCCCGGCCGGCCCGCCGCGGCCGTGGACCCCCGCCCCGGCTGCCGGTTCGCGCCGCGCTGCCCCCGGGCTCAGGCCCGCTGCCGGCGGGAGGACCCCGACCTCGGGTCCGCGGGTCCGGACCCGGGGTCCGCAGACCCCGGGGGGCACCGCGCGGTCGCCTGTTTCCACCCCCTCGACCCCCTCGACAGCCCGCCGCCCGGGCCGGACATCCCGCAGGAGTCGTCGTGACCGAACCGGACGTCCTGCTGCGGGTCCGTGACCTCATGGTGGAGTACCGCGCGCCGGGCCGGGGAACCGTGCGGGCCGTGAGCGGGGTCAGCTTCGACGTGCGGCGCGGGGAGACCCTCGGGCTCGTCGGGGAGTCCGGCTGCGGCAAGTCGTCGACCGCGCGGGCCGTGCTGATGCTGCGCCGCCCGAGCGCCGGGCAGGTCGAGTTCGACGGGCAGGAGCTGACCGGGCTGTCGGCCCGGCGACTGCGCCAGGTCCGCCCGCACCTACAGATGATCTTCCAGGACCCGGCGTCCTCGCTGAGCCCCCGCCGCACCGTCGGCGAGATCGTCGCCGAGGGCCTGGCGGTCCACCGGGTCCCGCGCCCCTGGGACCGGCTGGTCGAGGAGGCCCTGTCCTCCGTCGGCCTCGACCCGGCGGCCGTCGCCCGGCGCCGGCCCGCCGAGCTGTCCGGCGGCCAGTGCCAACGGGTCGCGCTCGCGCGCGCCCTCGTGCTCTCCCCCTCGCTGCTCGTCTGCGACGAGCCGGTGTCGGCGCTCGACGTCTCGGTGCAGGCCCAGATCCTCAACCTGCTGGAGGACACCCGGGCCGAGCGCCGGCTCAGCCTGCTGTTCATCGCGCACGACCTCGCGGTGGTCAGGCAGGTCAGCGACCGGGTCGGGGTCATGTACCTGGGCCGGATCTGCGAGCTGGCCCCGGCCGACGACCTCTACGCCCGGCCCCGGCACCCCTACACCCGCATGCTGCTCGCGGCCGTCCCCTCGCTCGACGGCCCGGTGGAGGAGACCGACGGGCCGGAGCCCGGCGAGCTCCCCTCCCCGCTGCGACCGCCGAGCGGCTGCCGGTTCCGCACCCGCTGCCCGCGGGCCCAGTCCCGGTGCGCGGCGGAGCGACCCGCCCTGCGCCCGGTCACCCCCGATCACCAGGTCGCCTGCCACTACCCGGACTGACTCCCGGCCACCCCTGCAGCCCCCCGGAGAAATCACGGGATTAGCCGGCTTTTAGAAGTCGACACAATGCTGAGCTCCCCATCAGCTACCCGGACGCCCGCGGGTGGCGTCGAGCCAGTTTCAGGGGACTTCCTCGACGCCGCTCCGCCGGGCCGTGAAAGGCACGTGATACGCGCATGCGTCACACCCCTTCGGTGCCTGTACTGCCCTCACTGACCGGCATCCGGGCTCCGGCCGCGCTGCTGGTCTTCCTCTTCCACGCCCAGTGGGAGAACCATTACATCGGCGGCGACACCGGTGACACCATCTCCGACATCATCGACCGCGGCGGAACATGGGGGCTGGGCCTCTTCTTCGCGCTGAGCGGCTTCGTCCTCGCCTGGACGGCGAGCGCGAACGACACCGTGGTGGGCTTCTGGCGCCGGCGCGTCGTCAAGGTCTTCCCGAACCACCTGGTGACCTACGCCCTGGCCCTGGTCATCGTGCTCTCCAGCTCGCAGTCCGTCCCGCTGGACCACTGGCTGCCCAACCTGTTCCTGGTCCAGACCTGGGTACCGGACGTCGCCCGGGTGGTGTCGCTGAACGGCGTCTCCTGGTCGCTGTCCGCCGAGCTCTTCTTCTACCTCTCGTTCCCGTTCCTGCTGGCGGCCATCAACCGGATCCGGGACGAGCGGCTCTGGCTCAGCACCGGCGTCGTGGCCGCGCTGATCATCGGGGCGACCTTCTTCTCGTACTACGTGATCTCCGATCAGCCGCGGCTGATCGGGTTCGGCGGCGACGACTACTCCTACAACCAGATCTGGTTCATCTGGTTCTTCCCGCCGGTCCGGGGACTGGAGTTCGTCCTCGGCGTGCTGCTCGCGAAGCTCGTGCTCGCCGGCCGCTGGCGCCCGATCGGCCTGCCGGCCGCGGTGGGGTTCTCCGTCGCGGGCTACCTCGTGTCGACGTTCGCGGTGCCCTACCTGTTCGGGGTCAGCGGGGTCGCGACCCTGTGGACCGCCCCGCTGCTCGCCGAGCTCGCCCTGGCCGACGTCGAGAAGAAGCGCTCGTGGGTACGTCACCCGGTGCTGGTCTGGTTCGGTAATCTCTCCTTCGCCTTCTACATGATCCACTGGCTGGTCATCGGCCGGGCGACCCACTGGGCCAAGCCCGACCCCTCCCGGTCGGTCGTGGACGGCCTCGGGCTGATCCTGCTGACGTTCGTGGTCTCGCTGTTCCTGGCCTGGGTACTGCACAACTACGTCGAGATGCCCGCGGTCCGGCGCTTCAGCGGCGCCCGCCCGCGGTCCGTGGCGATACGGGCGTACCCGCACGTCACGGTGCCCGCACCGAGCATCCCGGCGCCCGGCACGGCGGTCCCGAACGCACCGGTCCCGAACGGCACGGCTCCGGGTGCCCCGGTGGAGTCGACCGGCATCGCCTGACCGCGACCGCGTCGCCGTGGCCGGTGTGGCGCCCGACCCGTGGGTCGGGCGCCACACCGGCCCTGACAAGGTCCCGTCAGTCGGCGGCGAGGCCGTGCCGCAGCGCCCAGACCTGCTCCTCCTGGGCCCGGCGCGCGGTGTCGAGGTCCAGGTCGCGGAAACCGTGCGCCGCGCCCGCGTAGGCGTGCAGATCGACCGGCACCCCAGCCTGCATGAGCCGCAGCGCGAAGAGAATCCCCTCGTCGCGCAGCGGGTCCTCGCCGCCCACGGCGAGGTAGGTCGGGGGCAGCCCGGTGAGGTCCTCGGCCCGGTTGGGAGCCGCGTAACGGTCCGCCTCGGCCACGCCCTCGCCGAGGTAGAGCCGCCAGCACTGGACGGCGAGCGGGCGGTTCCAGACCGGGGTGTCGACGGCGTCCCGCATGGAGGGCGTGTCCAGCCGGTCGTCCGTGGTGGGCATGACCACGCTCTGGAAACGCACCGCCGGCCCGCCCCGGTCACGGGTGAGCAGCGCCACCCCCAACGCCAGGGTCGCCCCCGCGCTGACCCCGGCCAGGCCGATCCGGGCCGGGTCGGCGCCCAGCTCCTCGGCATGCGCCGCGGCCCACTCCAGGGCGCTGTAGGAGTCGTTGAGACCGGCGGGGAAAGGGTGCTCGGGAGCGAGCCGGTACCCGACCGACACGATCACCGCCCCGGTACCGAGAGCCAGGTGCGCGACGCCCTCGTGAACCATGTCGAGGCTGCCGAGCACGAAGGCGCCCCCGTGCATGTACACGACCAGCGGCAACGGGGACGGCCGGCCTTCGGGGCGGTAGACACGCACCCGGACCTTCACGTCGTCCTCGGAACCGGGAACGAGATGGTCCGTGATGGTGAGCCCGGGGATCGGCGGCAGTTCGTCGATGTGAATCGCCACCCGCCCGAGGCGTTCCTGCCTGACCGCGGCCTCCAGGTCGGTGATGGTTCCCTTGTTCGGCGCCGGCGCCGACGTCCTCGTCATTCCGCGCTCCTCGTTCCCTGTTTTTCGATCCGCCTGGTGATGGCCCGACCCGGCGCCAGAATCAATCGACGCCCACCGCGGGACAAACGTCGATGTCGACCGCCGTCCCGACTGCATGCCGCCCCGGCTCCGCGCCGCCCCGACTTCACGGCAGCCTGTTTTCCGGGACTTCCACCTTATCGCGGACGGCATATGCACCGTTCTGGAACAGAGTTGATTACGCGTCGCCGGCTCGGTGGTCGGGGCCGGGCAGGTCTATTTCGAAGTAGTACGAGTCCGTGCCCGGGCCGCGGCGTTCGTGCCGGTCGAAGCCGACACTCTCGTACAGCGCGACCGCGGCGACGTCGGCGTTGGTCGTCGTCAGGTCCATGTACGTCGCCCCACGCCGGCTCGCGTGCTCCATCGTCGCCGTGAGCAGGATCCGACCCAGCCCGCGTCCCCGCAGCTCGGGCCGGATGTACAGCTCGGCCAGGTAGCACTCGTCGGCGTCGTCCCACAGCGAGGGCCGGAACCGGGCCAGGGCGAACCCGGCCGCGTCGTCCCGGGCCACGTCGTCCCGGGCCGTGTCATCCCAGGTCGTGGACGCCTCGACGAGCAGCACCGCCGTCGCGCCCTGCCCGAGCAGGAGCGCGACCCGGTCCGCGAGCCAGCCCTGTTCGGGCGCCGGCTCGTCGTACTCCGCGTTGAACGCCCGGAGCAGCCGCGCGATCTGCTCCGTGTCGGCGACCTGAGCGACACGGACGCGCGGCGGGCCGCTCGTCGTCATGCCCACCAGGCTATCGACGCGGGCGAGGTCGGCATGGTGGCCGAGCGTCAGCGGGACAGCTGACTCACCGTCTTCAGAGCTGGCCGTGGTTGGGGGGCGGCACGTCGTTGAGGAGGAAGTTCCCGACGTGGTGGTACTTCCAGTCCACCGGGTCGTGGCTGGCGTGGGTGCGGGCGTTGCGCCAGTGCCGGCTCAGGTCATGGCGTTCGTCGGCGGCGCTGGCGCCGGACAGCGCGAACAGATCGCTGGCCACCTCGGCGGCGACCTCGCTGGCGAACGCCTTCGCCTGGGCCACCGCGAGCGAACCGTCGGCTGCCTGCCGCGCGTCCCGCGGGGATCTTCCGATCTCGTGCAACCGGTCGGCGGCCCACCGCAGCAGTTCCTCCGCGGCCCGGACCCGGGTGGCCAGCCGGCCGTAACGCAGAATCGTGTGGGGGTCCTGCGCGGCTGATTCGGCCCAGCCGCCACGCGCGGCCTCGAAGAACGGCCGGGCCCGGGTACGGACGAACTCACCGGCGTCCCGCAGCGCACCGCCGGCGATCCCGACCTGGATCGCGGCGTGCACCAGCTGGGCCCGAGCCCCCAACTGCTGGGGAACCTCGAAGGCACGGTGGTAGGGGACGACCAGCGCGGGGTCGACCAACACGGCCCGCAGGGTCGTCGTGCCACTCACCGTGGCGCGCTGCCCCATGACGTCCCAGTCGTCGTCCACCGAGACGCCGGGGGCGTCGCGCTCGACGAACGCCAGCACCAGGCGGTCAGCCTCGTCGAGCGCGCTCACGCCGATCCACCGCGCGGTGATCGAGCCGGTGCTGTAGTACTTCGTCCCGTCGAGCCGCAGCCCGGCGCCGTCCGGACGGAGCCTGGTGCCGAGTTCCTGTGCGTGTCGACCGCCGCGCTCGGCCAGTCCGCTGCCGAACCGGGCACCGGCGAGGATCTCCGCGAACAGCCGCCGCTGTTGCGGCACCGTTCCCCAGACCGTCAGCACGTCGACGAACAGGAAGTGCCCCTGGGGAACCTGCGCGATGGCCGGATCGACCGCGGCGATCGTGCGGATGACCTCGGCGAGGGTCCCCGGTGGCACCTCCGCGCCGCCGTGCTCGGCCGGCACCGTGATGCCGAGCAGGCCGCTGGCGTCCAGCGCCGCCAGGGCCGCCACCGGCACGGCCGCCGAACGGTCCCGTTCGATCACCGTGTCGGCGATCGACTCGGCGTAGCGCCGCGCCGCGGCGATCGCCTCCGCGCCCGATGTGATCACCGGGATGGCCGTCGTCTCGGCCGCCGGGCCGGTCACCTGGGGCCACCGTCTAAGCCAAGATCCATAAATTTCCTCGATTTCGATGGAGAAAGTTAGAGACAGCATCATGTCACCAATATTATCGATCTTGCAACCGCCCCGTCACCAGCTGCCGGCAGGCCCGGGCCTGCCGGCGGCCAGGCCGGCGCCGAATATCAGCGGTCGCCGGCGAACTTGACACCCAGGTCGTCTGTACGCCCCCGACCCCGCGGTCCTGTGCGGGGCGTGGTCACCGCCGGCAGTGCGGAAGGCCGCCAGCCGCCCGGGCTGACGGATCCCACCGACGTGCTGGAGATCGAGCCTCCCAGGCGTCGGCCCCCGGCAGGATCGTTGTCGTGACGGATCTGCGCACCCGAATTCTCGCCCGTCTGGATCAGCTCGAACAGACCGCTCGCGACGTTCCCGGGGCGTCGATCTGGAACGCCCGGCAGGTCGCGGGCATGACCCGGGTCGCGCCCGCGGTCGCCGAGCACATCGCCCAGTGGAGCCCGGCTCGCGTCCTGCCCTGGACCAGCGGCGCCCGCGAACTCACCGGGCTGCATCACGACGTCGACGGGCGCTGCGCCACCTGCCTCGATGCGTATCCCTGCCCGACCCTGTCGGTGGTCGCCCGCACCCTCGGCATCATCCCGAGTGGTTCAGGCGGCGTGGTCGTGTAGGAGTGCGCGGACCGATTCGGTGAGGTGGAACGGGCCGCCGTCGCGGGTGGTGATCGCGTCGGGGGCCACGTGCCGGGTGGTCTGGGTGAGGTCCGTGGTGGGCTGGGCTCCGGGGTTGAGGGGTGGTGGAGGTGGAGCATGCCGTCGTCGTCGGTGCGCCAGGTGACCCGCCGGGCGGCCTGTGTTCGGGTGCGGTCGTTTGGGTCGGCGGTGGCCTGGCGGAGGCTGCGGGCGAGGCGTTCGAGCTGGCCCGCGGTGCAGTGCAGGGCGTGCTCGAGCCAGAGACGCTCGGTGGCGGGGTCGGCGATCCGNNTGATCGCCCGGACCTTCGAGTAGGAGATCATGCCGTCGGCGAACGCCGCCCGCACCGCGGGGAGGTGTTCGAGGGCGCGGGCGGTGGCGAGGTGTTCGCGGGCGGCACGTAGTCCGATCCCGCAGCGCCAGGACAGCCAGTGCGCGCACGAGCGCAGCCCGACCCCCGACCAGCCGCCGCGTTGGTCGAAGGCAGCGACCAGAACCAGCCAACCGCAGGTCGCGGCGGCGAGCCGGCCCGCCCACCCGCAGATCGCGGCCTCCAGCTCAGCCAGTGGCGCGGTCTGAGCGTCCAGGCCTGGCGGCATGGGATCCAGGCCGGGTGTCGGGCCGGGGGCGGGGAGGGTGTCGGGGGTTGGTGGGGAAGTGGGTGTTGTTCGGTCATGGTGGTCACCGGGCCAGGGGCGTGATCGATCAGCGGACACGGGCAGGCTCGCATCGACCACCGACAGTTCCCGTTCCCCCTGGTCAGAGACCCGCAGGACGGCGGGGCGCCACCGACACCGTCGAGGCCTCCGACATCGGCGATCAGGACGTCACTGATGATCATGGTGTTCCGCGGCGCCGCGGAACATGCGACACCCCGCGAGGCGCTGCTGCCGGTTCCGGTCGATGTTCAGGCGGAGGCGTCGTCCCATCCGCGGGACCGATCCGCGGCTCTTGGTCGAACGTCGTGCGCGGCCTGCCGGAGTCCGGCAGAAACGGCGGTCACGAGGCCCGCCGTGGATGCTTGGGCCCCGGGTGCGGGGCTCTCGGGCACGCGGGGCGCCTGGGTCAACGGTGCGGTGGGCGGCTGACGGAGATCACCGCCGCCGGGGGGATGACCATGGCGACCACCATCATCCCCAGCGCCGCTGGGACGGAGAACAGCCGGACGACCGTCCCCGCCAGAACGAACAGCAGCAGACACACGGCCATGGCGAGGAGGTAGCGGCGCCGCTCCCGCGCGTCCGGGTGGGGAACACCGTCACCGGCCCGGCTGACCGGCCGGCTCGGCGCGGCCGCGGCCCCGGCCGTAGGCGTAGGCGCGGCCGAGCGCGCGAGGCCCAGGTCGTAGGCACGCCGACGGGCGGGATCGCCCAGAACCCGGTAGGCGGCGTGGACCCGCTGGAACGACCGGGGCGAACCGCCCGTGTCCGGATGGGCGTGCCGGGCCGCGCGGCGGTACGCGGCCCGGATCTCGGCGTCGGTCGCGGTGGGGGCGATCCCGAGCGTTTCGTACAACGATCCCTCGTGCACCGTCCACCTCGCCAGACACAGCGGCATCCCGGAGCAGGCTCTACCCACGGTAGACCGCCGGAGGCTTCGAGTGACGGCCGCGATCTGGTCCACGGGTAGGGTTCTGCCCAGATATGCGGCATGTACGGGGGTGCGTGGATGGTGGTCAGCCGGGGGACGCCGCTGCGGGCGGCTGATCCCCGGTCCATCGGAGCGCACGTCCTGGACAATGTCCTCGGCAGCGGTGGGATGGGCCGGGTGTACCTGGCCCACTCGCCGGACGGCCGTCCCGTCGCCGTCAAGATCATTCACGAGCATCTGGCCCGTGACGAGCGGTATCTGGCCCGGTTCCAGCGGGAGGCCAGGATCGCGTGCAGCGTGGCGCCGTTCTGCACCGCGGAGGTGCTGGACTTCGGGGTGTTCGACGGGCGGCCCTACATCGTCACCGAGTTCCTGGACGGGCCGACGCTCGCGAGCGCGGTCGACGAGCACGGGCCGCTGTCCACCACCGACCTGCACCAGCTCGCCGTGGCGATCGCGGCCGCGCTCACCTCGATCCACAGCGCCGGCCTCGTCCACCGGGACATCAAGCCCGACAACGTGCTGCTGTCGAAGACCGGGCCGCGGGTCATCGACTTCGGCGTGGCGCTGTCGCTGGAGTCCGGCTCGCTGCTGACCAGTGCCTCCGACACCGTCGGCACGCCCGCCTTCATGGCACCCGAACAGGCCACGCACGAGACGACGACCGCGGCCGCCGACGTGTTCGCGTGGGGTGGCGTCGTCGCCTTCGCCGGGACGGGTAAGCCACCGTTCGGGATCGCCGCCATACCGGTCGTCATGCACCGGGTGGTGTACGACGAGCCAGGCCTCGACGGCCTGGATCCCCGGCTGCTCCCGCTCGTGCGCGCCGCGATGAGCAAGGATCCGGCCGGCCGGCCGAGCGCCGCCGAGCTGCTCGGCGAGCTGACCGGATCGACGACCCGCCCGATGGCCGAGGTGCTGGCGGCCCGATCGCTCGCGGAGGAGTCGGCGCAGGAGTCACGGGCCGTGGCCCCGGTCCTGACCGTCGCCGGTCTCGGACCGCCCGCGGAGCCACCGCCCGCGGCGTCCCTCGCGTCCTTACGGTCGGCGGCCGTTCAGCCGGCGGGCCCGCAGCGGCACCGCGGGACAGGCCGGCGCGGGAGGGGCCGGCGCCGCGCAGCGGCCGCCGCGGCGGCGACAGCGATGACACTCGGTGTCGCGAGCGTGGCCCTGGCCGTCGTCTACCACCCGACGGACTCCGACCGGGCCACGCCACCGCCCGCCGCCGTGGCCGGAGCAGCTTCGACGGCCACGGTGCCGTCGGCGCCCGGCGTACCGGTCGGCACCCCCACAGCGGTGGGCGTGCCCCCGCAGCCCACCCCGGGTGGCACCGCGTCCGGCGCGCCCTCCCCGCAGGCTTCCGGCGTGGTCGTCGTCACCACGCCCGCGCCGGTGGGTGCCGGCCTCCAGCCATCTGCGGACCCGTCCCGCGCGCAGTACTGGATCGGTGTTCTCGCCACGCTCGACCAGGCCCGGGTGGCCGCCTACGAAACCGTGGACGTCGGCCTGCTGGCCGGGGTGTACACCGCCGGCAGCAGCGCACGGGCCGACGACGAGACCGCGATCCGGTCCATGGCCGCGATCGGCGGGCACGGGCAGGGCGGCCGGCAGGTCATCGAGGCGGTGACGGTGCTGACCGAGACCTCGTCCATCGCGGTTCTGCACTTCCGGTCGCACATGACGCCGTTCGCCGTCGTCGGCGCGAGCGGCGGCGTGGTGAGCCGGCAGCCGGCCACCGGTTCGGTGGTGCAGGAGATCAACCTCGTCGGCACGCCGGACGGCTGGCGGGTCTCACAGGTGACGCCGGTCTGACGGCCTGGTCAGGTGGTCCAGCTGACCACGGCCAGCTCGTCCGCGGCCGTCACGACGAGCCCGTTGCCGCCGCAGGACGGGCACGGGTCGAGCCGGGCGCCGTCATACTCGTGGCCGCAGGCGAAGCAGCGCAGCCGGTCCGCCGCGTGCTCCCAGGAAAGCCGGGTGTTCTCCAGGCAGGTCCCGACGGCGGCGGACCGCCACGCGGCGGTGGCCGAGGCGATGTCGACCCCGGCCGCCGCGGCGAGCACCACCGTCCGTACCGGGGTTCCCGCGCTGGCCTCCGCGATGGCGCTGACCGCGGAGCGGGCGAGGCCGGCCTCATGCATGTCGGGGTACCTGCGCCTTCTCTCCGGTGAGCACGGACTTTCCCGTAGGCACGGACTCTTCGGTACGCACGGACTCTTCGGCCGGCACGGACCAGTCGGCGAGGACGGAGCGGGCCGCGTCGACCAGGGCGTCCACCCGGGATTCGAGCAGGGAGCTCAGGCCCCAGCGTTCGGTGACGGATTCGGGCACGATGCCCACCAGGGCGACGTGCCGGGGGGCGAAGCCGGCGAGCTCGGTGGCGGCCAGCGCGTCGACGAGGCCGATGTCGTGGGCGGTGGCGCGCACGCCGTGGCCGCGGCGGACGTCCCCGTCGGGGATGACGACGACGTCGCCGGGCCGGCCGTGGGCGGTGGAGACGGCGTCGAGGACGAGGACCGCGTGCCGGCCGGCGAGGTAGGGCATGAGCATCAGCCCGAGTGTCCCGCCGTCGAGGACGTCGACCCCGGGGATCGGCGGCGCGCCGAGCCGCCGGGCGGCGACCACGCCGACGCCGTCGTCGCCGAGCAGCTCGTTGCCGATCCCGAGGACCAGGACCGGGGCGCCCGTCGAGGTGGTGCTGTCCCGGAGGTCGGCCGGCCCGGTCACAGATGGTCCTTCGGCAGGTGGTCCTTCGGGAGGAACTTGTGACCGGAGAAGATCGAGGTCAGGACGCCGGTGCCCTCCACCCGGTCGACCAGGATGGCGCTGTAGAGATGGTGGATCATGAAACCCCAGGTGAGCCACATGATCAGGTGATGGACCAGCCGGAGCGTCGGCAGCGACACCACGTGGAGCAGCCAGCCGGTGAGCCAGGCCGCCCAGCCGGTGCCCTCCACCCCCCACAGCACCAGGCCGGTGACGATCTCGACTCCGAACATCGTGTAGAGCACGGTGTAGGTGAGGCCGGCGAGCGGGTTGTGGCCGATGACCGGGGGCGCCTCCCGGGAGAGGAACGTGTAGAAGCGCACCGACGGGACGATCTGGCCCAGCCGTTCCCGGGTGCTCGGTATCCACTCCGTCCACCGGGACCAGAGGTTGGGCGAGCGGAGGTGCCAGATGACCCGGGCCAGGATGAGCGCGATGAAGACGTACGCGGCGACCTTGTGGATGCTCCTCGTCCAGCTCACCCAGTAGACGTGGCCGCCCGGGTGGATGTCCGGGTTCCCGATGAGGTAGCCGGTGACGGACAGCGTGACGAGGTCCAGCACCAGCAGCCAGTGGATGAGGCGGACCGGAAGATCCCAGACCCGGAACCGGACGAGCTCCGCGGGGCCGGTGTGGCCGGCCGGCTCGGCGTGCCCGGTCCGCGGGACGGGGGCGGTCGTGCTCACTGGACCCGCACCTCGATGATGTCGCGGCCCTCGGCGTCGTAGAGGTGCGCCGCGCAGGCCATGCAGGGGTCGAAGGAGTGCAGGGTGCGCAGGATCTCCAGCGGCCGTTGCGGATCGGCGACGGGCGTGCCGACCAGCGCGGCCTCGTAGGCGCCGGGATTGCCGGCCGCGTCGCGGGGGCTGGCGTTCCAGGTGGTGGGCACCACGGCCTGGTAGTTGCGGATCCGGCCGCCCTCGATGACGACCCAGTGCGACAGCGATCCGCGGGGGGCCTCGTGGAAGCCGACACCGAGCAGGGTGCCCTCCGGCCAGGAGGTCGGGCGCCAGCGCCCGGTGTCGGCGACGGCCAGGTCACCGCCGGCGACGTTGTCACGCAGCCGGTTGACCAGTTCCAGGGAGTACTGCGCCATCAGCCTGGTCTCCAGGCCGCGGGCCAGCACCCGGCCGAGGGTGGACATCAGCGCCTCGGGCGGCAGGCGCAGGGCGTCGAGCGCGCCCTGCACGAGCGGGCGGATGCGGGCGTCCCCGGAGGTGTAGCCGACGAGCATGCGGGCCACCGGGCCGACCTCCATGGCCGCCCCCTGGTAGCGCGGCGCCTTCAGCCAGGTGTACTTCCCGGCGACGTCGAGCTGCTCGAAAGGGGGTTCGGGACCGGTGTACTGCGGGGTCGTCTCACCCTTCCAGGGGGGCAGCGCGGCACCCGGGTCGTCGTAGCGGAACCACGAATGGGCGACGGACTCGGCGATCCCGGACGGGTCGAAGGGTTCCGGCTTCGCCGCCAGGTTCCCGTTCCGGATTATCCCGCCGGGGAAAAGGCCGTCCCGGGGTGGCCGGGCGATACCCGGCGGCGACAGGGAATAGTCCCCGAACACCATGTAGGAGCCCAGGCCCCGACCGTAGGTCGTCCACTCGGGATAGGCGGCGCCGATCGCCTGCAGGTCGGGCAGGAAGACCTGTTCGACGAAGTCGAGGCCCCGCTGCAGGATCTGCGCCACCTCCTGCAGCGTGTTCGCGTTGATGGCGTCCTGGCTGTTGAGGTCGATCGGGGACGCCATTCCGCCGACCACGTAGGTCTGCGGGTGCGGGTTCTTTCCACCGAGCAGGGCGTGCACCCGGATGTACTCCCGCTGGAAGTCCAGCGCGTCGAGATAGTGGCTGAACGCGATCAGGTTCAGCTCCGGGCTCAGCCGGTAGGCCGGATGGCCCCAGTAGCCGTTGGTGAACGGCCCGATCTTCCCGCTTTCGAGAAAGACCTTGAGCCGGGTCTGCACCGAGGCGAACAGGCCGGCGGTGGACCGCGGATAGTCGGAGATGGACTGGGCCAGCGCCGCGGCGCGGGCCGGGTCGGCGGCGAGCGCCGCGGTCGGGTCGACCCAGTCCAGGGCCTGCAGGTGGTAGAAGTGGACCACATGGTCGTGCACGCACAGTGATGTGGCGATCAGATCCCGCAGCAGCCGGGCGTTCAGCGGCGGGACGGCGCCGACCGCGTCCTCCACCGCCCGCACCGAGGCCAGCGCGTGCACCGAGGTGCACACCCCGCAGATCCGCTGCGCGAACAGCCAGGCGTCCCGGGGGTCCCGGCCGGTCAGGATCGTCTCGATGCCGCGCCACATCGTCGAGGACGCGTAGGCCTCGGTGACCTGACCGCCGTCCACCTGCACCTCGACCCGCAGGTGGCCCTCGATCCGCGACACCGGGTCGATGACAAGCCGACTCATTCCGCTTCGCCCGTCTCTGCGTCGGTGTGTGCCTTGCCGATGGGCGCTTCGTGGTCGGCTGTGGCCGCCGTGTCGGCCGTGGCCGCCGTGTCGGCCGTGGCCGCCGTGTCGGCCGTGGCCGCCGTGTCGGCCGCGTCTGCCGCCCGGTCCCGCGCGGCCTGCTTCTCGTGGTGCGCGGCGACCCGGTGCTGGACGACCTTGCCGACGCCGTGCGCCGCGAAGCCGGTCGCGGTGGCCGCCAGCACCCCGACGCCGATCTTGTCGGCGGTGAGGTCGAAACCGGAGGTCGCCACGTGCGGCAGCCGGTCGTAGAAGGGGGACATCGTGTCCCAGAAGCCCGGTTCGGAGCAGCCCACGCAGCCGTGCCCGGCCGCCACCGGCCAGGACGTCCCCCCGTTGAACCGGACGCTGGGGCAGTTGTGGAAGGTGCTCGGCCCCTTGCAGCCCAGCCGGTACAGGCACCAGCCCTTGCGGTGGCCGGCGTCACCCCACTGCTCGGCGAACTCGCCGGCGTCGAAGTGGCCGCGGCGCTGGCAGGTGTCGTGGATGCGCTCGCCGTAGGCGAACAGCGGCCGGCCGAACCTGTCCCGCGCCGGGAACTCACCGAAGGTGAGCTGGTGGACGATGGTGGCGGTCAGGTTGTCCGCGTTGACCGGGCAGCCGGTCAGGTTCACCACCGGGACCCCGCCGACGACGTCCTCGACCCGGACCGCGCCGGTCGGGTTCGGCCCGGCCGCCGGAATCCCGCCGAAGGCCGAACAGGTCCCGACATTGATGATGCCGGCCGCACCACGGACCGCCGCGCGCAGGATTTCCTCGGCCGACTTTCCGCCGACCGTGCACGCCCCGGGAATTCCGGTCGGAATGGAGCCCTCGACGACGACGAGGTGCCCGCCCTTCGCCACCGCGTCGTCGCGGGCCTTCTCCGCGGCCGTGCCGGAGGCCGCCATCACCGTCTCGTGGTAATCGAGCGAGATCATGCCCAGAATCAGGTCCGCGGCCGACGGATTACGCGAGCGCAGGAATGCCTCGCTGTCACCGGCGCAGTCCTGGAATTCCAGCCAGATCACGGTGGGACGGTCGACCTTGTCCAACGCGTAGGCGACCTTGGGCGCCAACTGGGCCGGCAACGCGAGCGTCGCGGTGATGCCCGCGCAGAATTTCAGGAAGGACCGCCGGTCGACCCCCGCGTCCGCCAGCCGGGCGGACAACGGCCGGCCGGTTTCGCTCGTCATGCGAGTGGACGTTAGTGCGCGCCTTGGTGCCGGACGGCAGCCTCATCGCCTCGGCCGCGGGAGTCCGTACGAGCCGATCGGACGGGCCGGACGTCCCTTGCCGCACCTGACCGTCGCACCGGAGACTGGCCCAGCATGTGCCTCGGGATACCCGGCCGGATCGTGGCGACCGTCGACGTCGCCGGCCTGCTCATGGGCACGGTCGACTTCGACGGGCTCACCCGCGAGGTCTGCCTCGCCTACGTCCCCGACGCGCGGGTCGGGAACTACGTCATCGTGCACGTGGGGTTCGCCATCAGCCTGGTCGACGAGGCCGAGGCGCACCGCACCCTGGAGATGCTCCGTTCGATGGGCGCCTCGCTGGAGGCCGAGCTGTGAGATACCTCGACGAGTACCGTGACCCCGCCCTCGCCCGGCGGCTGCTCGACGAGATCCACACGACGGCCATCCGGCCCTGGACCCTGATGGAGGTCTGCGGCGGCCAGACGCACACCATCGTCCGTCAGGGCATCGACACCCTGCTGCCGGCGGGCCTGCGGATGATCCACGGGCCGGGCTGCCCGGTGTGCGTGACCCCGCTCGAGCTCATCGACAAGGCGCTGGCCGTCGCCGCCCGGCCCGAGGTCGTCTTCACCTCCTACGGCGACATGCTGCGGGTACCCGGAACGGGGACCGACCTGTTGGCTCTGCGTGCCCGCAGCTGCGACGTCCGCGTCGTCTACTCCCCGCTGGACGCGGTCCGGCTGGCCGAACGGCACCCGGACCGCCAGGTGGTCTTCTTCGCGGTCGGCTTCGAGACGACCGCGCCGGCGAACGCCATGGCGGTGCTGCGCGCCCACCAGCTCCGGCTGCCCAACTTCAGCGTCCTGGTCAGCCACGTGCTCGTCCCGCCGGCCATGACGGCGCTGCTCGACGCGCCCGACCGCCGGGTCCAGGGCTTCCTCGCCGCCGGCCACGTCTGCGCCGTCATGGGCTGGACGGAGTACGAGCCCATCGCGCACCGCTACCAGGTGCCCGTCGTCGTGACCGGCTTCGAGCCGCTCGACCTGCTCGAGGGCGTCCTGATGGCCGTCCGCCAGCTCGAGGCGGGCCACGCGCGGGTGGAGAACCAGTACGCCCGGGCCGTGCACCGCGACGGCAACGTTCGCGCGCGGGAGGCCATCCGCCGGGTGTTCCGGGTGTGCGACCGCGCCTGGCGCGGCATCGGCACCATCCCGGACAGCGGCCTGGCCCTGGCCGACGAGTTCGCCCGTTACGACGCCGAGACCCGCTTCGACGTCGCCGGTCTGACCGCCCGGGAGCATCCGGCCTGCATCGCCGGTGACATCCTCACCGGCGCCCGCGAGCCGACCGACTGCACCGCCTACGGGGCGGCCTGCACCCCGCGCACCCCGCTCGGCGCGCCGATGGTCTCCACCGAGGGCACCTGCGCCGCCTACCACTCCGCCGGCCGTGCGGCCGGCCCGTTCCCCGTCGTGCTCCCCGCCCCCGTGAGGTCGTCGTGACCACCGTTGACCCCGCCTTCGCCAGCTGCGCGCTGCCCCGCGTCGAGACCGAGCGGGTGACGCTCGGGCATGGCAGCGGCGGCCAGCTGTCCGCCGAGCTGCTCCGGGACGTCCTGCTGCCCGCGCTCGGCGCGGGCTCGGCCCTGGGCGCGCCGGGCGCGGGCCGGCCCTCCGGCGGGGTGCTCGAGGACGCCGCCGTGCTCGACGTCGACGGCGTCGCCCTGGTCACCAGCACCGACGGGTTCGTGGTGAGCCCGCTGTTCTTCCCCGGCGGGGACATCGGCACGCTCGCCGTCCACGGCACCGTCAACGACCTGGCCATGATGGGCGCCACGCCGCTCGCCCTCACCGTCGCCTACATCATCGAGGAGGGCTTTCCCCTCGACGACCTGCGGCGGATCATCACCTCGGTCGGTGCGGCCGCGGCCGCCGCCGGGGTCCCGGTCGTGACCGGTGACACCAAGGTCGTGCCGCGCGGCGCCGCCGACGGCATCTTCGTGACGACGTCCGGCATCGGCCGCCGGCTGGCCGCCGCGCGGGTCTCGGCCGCCTTCGCCCGCCCCGGCGACACGGTGCTCGTCTCCGGGCCTATCGGCGCGCACGGCACCACCGTGCTCTCCGCGCGGGAGGCCCTCGGCTTCGAGGCCGACATCGCCTCCGACACCCGCCCGCTGCACCGTCTCGTCCAGGCCATGGTGGAGCGTCGCGGCGGCGACCTCCACGTGATGCGCGACCCGACCCGCGGTGGGGTGGCGTCGGCGCTCAACGAGATCGCCGCGGCGTCCGGTGTCGGTGTCGAGATCGACGAGGCGGCGCTGCCCGTGCCGCCGCTGGTCGCCGCCGCCTGTGACCTGCTGGGCCTCGACCCACTGCACGTCGCCAACGAGGGCTGCCTGGTCGCCGTCGTCGCGCCCGAGGCCGCCGACGAGATCCTGGCCGTCATGCGCTCGCGCCCCGAGGGCCGGCACGCCACCCGCCTGGGCGACGTCGTCGCCGGCCACCCCGGCCGGGTGGTCCTGCGCACGCTGCTGGGCGGCACCCGGCTCGTCGACATGCTCATCGGCGAGCAACTCCCCCGCATCTGCTGACCTGCGGCGTCACGTTTCCGTGGCGGAGTCAACATCTATCTCCACTGGGAAGAATCTGGTATCACCCTCGAAAGAGCAGCGCTCCCCTCGTGGCGAACCGTTGTTCTCCCTGGGGGGCGGTCCTGGTGCCGGACAGGCGGAGGGGCCGTCGTGACATGCGCGCGGGCCGGCAGGCCCACGCACAGAGCACACGGAGGACCAGATGTACCCAGCCGACTTCGCGACGCTGACCCCGGACAAGCCCGCTGTGATTCTCGCCGGTGGTCCCCACGGGCAGGAGAGGATCCTGACCTACCGTGAGCTCGTCGAGGGCTCCAACCGGCTGGCCCGGTTACTCGTCGACTCGGGCCTGCGCCCGGGTGACCGCCTGGCGATCCTCGCCGAGAACCACCTGCGCTACTTCGAACTGGTGTGGGCCGGCCTCAACTGCGGCCTCTACATCACCCCGGTGAACTCGCACCTCACCCCGCCCGAGGTCGCCTACCTGATCAACGACAGCGGGGCTCGGGCGCTGATCAGCAGCCGGGCACTCGCCGAGGTCGCCGAGGCCGTGGTCCCCGAGACCCCCGGGGTCGCCCGGCGGCTGATGCTCGACGGGGGCTCCGAGCACTACGAGGATCTCGACGCCGCCACCGCCGGCTTCTCCGCCGAGCCCAGGAACGACGAGATCCGGGGCACCTTCATGCTCTACAGCTCCGGAACGACCGGCCGGCCCAAGGGAATCCAGTTCCCGCTGCCGGACTGGCCCGCCAGCGAGGGCGACGCCCCGCTCCTCCCCGGCGCCCGCGGGGCCTTCGGCTTCGACGCCGAGGCGGTCTACATCTCCCCCGCGCCGCTTTACCATGCCGCCCCGCTGCGGGTGTCCGCGCTGATGCACAGCGTCGGCGGGACGGTCGTCGTCCTGCCGAAGTTCGACGCCGAGGGGGCCCTGCACGCGATCGAGCGGTACCGGGTGACCACCTCCCAGTGGGTCCCGACGATGTTCGTCCGGATGCTCAAGCTGCCCCCCGAGGTCCGCGACCGCTACGACCTGTCGAGCCTGCGGATCGCCGTCCACGCGGCCGCGCCGTGCCCGGTCGAGGTCAAGCGGCAGATGATCGAGTGGTGGGGCCCGATCATCTTCGAGTACTACTCCGGCTCGGAGAACGTCGGCAGCACCGGGCTGACCAGCGAGGAGTGGCTGGCGCACCCGGGGTCGGTCGGCCGCCCGCAGGGCGGCGTGCTGCACATCTGCGGCGAGGACGGCGCGGAGCTCCCGGCCGGCCAGGACGGCGCGGTCTACTTCGAGGCCAAGGGCGCGGGCTTCAGCTACCACAACGACCCGGAGCGGACCAGAGCCGTCAGCCACCCCGACCACCCGGGCTGGCGCACCCTGGGCGACATCGGCCACGTCGACGAGGACGGCTACCTCTACCTCAGCGACCGCAAGGACTTCACGATCATCGCGGGCGGGGTCAACATCTACCCGCGCGAGATCGAGGACGTCCTGGTGGTGCACGACGAGGTGGTGGACGTCGCCGTGTTCGGCGTGCCGCACCCCGAGCTCGGCGAGCAGGTCAAGGCCGTCGTCCAGCCGGTGCGGATGGCCGACGCCGGCGACGAGCTGGCCGCCCGGCTGCTGGAGCACTGCCGCACCAGGCTCGCGCCGTTCAAGTGGCCACGGTCGATCGACTTCGTGCCCGAACTGCCCCGCCTCGACAACGGAAAGCTCTACAAGAGGCCGCTGCGCGACGCCTACTGGGCCGCCGAGTCGTCCCCCGCCACGCGTTAGCCCGGTGTCGGCCGCGCTCCGGCCCTACCTCGACAGCATCACCATCCGCACATCGAACGACCCGGGCCAGCGGTACAACACACTGATCAGCGGCGGCGCCGACGTGGTCATCGACATGGTCGTCTGGTCGGCGAACTTCATCGACCCGGACCCACGGCTGTGGACGGCGTTCCGCGGCGACTCCCGCGGTCTTCACCGTCCGCGCGAACCCGAGCGTCATGGCCGCCGAGAACGTCGGCGGCCTCAGACGCGTGAGCCCGACCTCAGGCACCTGAGGTGGACGTCACCGCGGGCTGGGCCGCCTGCGGCGACGTCCGGCGCGGTTCCGGGACCGTGACGGCCGCCTTCGCCGCCGCCCGGCCGGGGATGCCGAGAGCCAGCAGGCCGGCGACCAGCGCGGCGCCGGCGCCGATCAGGTAGCCGACGTGCAGGCCGGCGAGGGAGGGCACCCGGGTCGAGCCGAACGGGATGGTCATGTTCGCCAGGACCACACCGATCACCGCGCTCGCCCCCGTGGTTCCGATGGAGCGCATCAGGGTGTTGATGCCGTTGGCCGAGGCGCCCTCGGAGGCCGGGACGGACTGCATGATCAGAGTGGGCATCGACGCGTACGCCAGCGCGACACCGGTGCTGATCACGCAGCTGACAAGAAGGACTCCCAGCGGGCTGCCGGTGAGGCCGAGCGCGAGGCAGTAGCCACCGGAGATCACGGCCGAGCCGATGAGGAGTGAGGTCCGCGGTCCGCGGGCGGTGATCAGCCGGCCGGCGAGGGGCGAGACGGCCATCATCACCAGCCCCACCGGGGCCATCCACAGGCCGGTGGCGAGCAGCGACTGGCCGAGCCCGTGCCCGGTGGCCTTCGGCAGCTGCAGCAGCTGCGGGTTGATCAGCGAGTTCGCGTACATCGCGAAGCCCAGGGCGACGGAGGCGATGTTCGTCAGCAGGACGGGGCGCCGGATGGTGGTGCGCAGGTCGACGAGGGGCGCCTCGGCGCGGGTCTCCCACCAGGTCCAGGCCACGAGCAGGGCCGCGGCCAGGCCGCCCAGGCCGAGGGTGGTGGTGCTGGTCCAGCCCCAGGTGCCACCCTTCGACACGGCGAGCAGCAGCGCGACGAGCCCGCCGGAGAGCAGGATCGCCCCGGGCAGGTCGAACCGGCCCGTGCCGCGCACCGGCGACTCGGGAACGACCCGCCAGATCAGCACCATCAGGGCGATGACGGCGACGGTCGCGCCCCAGAACAGCATGTGCCAGTCCGTCTGCTGGGCGACGGCTGCGGCGAGCGGCAGGCCGAGCGCGCNNCCGATNCCGAGCGAGGAGCTCATCAGCGCCATGGCGGGGATCAGCCGCTTCGCCGGCAGCAGGTCACGCATGATGCTGATGCCCAGCGGGATGATCGCGAGCCCGAGGCCCTGCATCGCCCGGCCCACCAGCAGCGGCACGAGCGAGCCGCTCAGGGCGCACACCACCGAGCCGCAGGCGAGCGCGGTGCCGGCGACGAAGACCATGCGCCGCTTGCCGTAGAGGTCACCGAGCCGCCCGTACACCGGGTTGGCGACGGACGCGGTGAGCAGGGTGGCGGTGATCGCCCAGGAGGCGTTCGCCGAGCTCGTGTGCAGCAGCGACGGCAGCGTCGGCAGCAGCGGCACCATCAGGGTCTGCATCATCGCGACGACGACGCCTATCCCGCCCAGGACGGCGATGATCACGTTGACGCGCGAGTCGTCCACCTGTCGGCCGGGGCGGTACCACCGCTGTCGGCGCTGGAGGTCATGGCCCCCTCCTTACTTATTTGTACTATACATATGTATGTATCATACATACCTGCCGAATGTCAGTGCACGACGGAGCGGAACCGGTCACACTCGCGGGCCGGCGGCGGTCAGGACTCGATGCCCAGGTACTTCTCGTAGATCTCGTCCGCGCCGAGGTCCGCCGCGGCACCCCGATGGATGATCTCGCCGCGGCTGAGGATGTAGACCGTCGTGGCGAGATCGAGCGCGCGTTGCACGTACTGCTCGACCACGACGAGCGACACCCCGCGTTCGACCAGTCGCCCCAGGAGCTCGAAGATCGTGTCGACGATCAGGGGGGCGAGCCCGAGGGACGCCTCGTCCACGACCACGAGCTTCGGGTTGGTGACGTAGGCCCGCGACAGGGCGAGCATCTGCTGCTCGCCGCCGGACATGCTCCCGGCGGTCTGCCGCAGCCTGCCCTTGAGTGCGGGGAACAGCTCGACGACCTCAGCCACCGCGTCCGCGCCGCCGGCGCGGGCCTGGATGGTGATGTTCTCCCGGACGGTGAGGGAGGGGAAGATCCCCCGGCCCTCGGGTATGTGGCACACGCCCAGCCGGGCGTACCTGTGGGGCGCGGCCCCGGTGACGTCCCGGCCGTCGACCTCGATCCGGCCGGACCGCGGCCGGACGAATCCGGTGGCGGTACGCAGCAGTGTCGTCTTGCCGGCGCCGTTGGGGCCGAGCAGCGCCACGACCTCGCCGTCCCCGACGGTGAGGTCGACGTCGCGCAGGACGGTCGTCTGGCCGTAACCGGCGGTGACCGAGCTCAGGGTCAGCATCGCCGGCTACCTCCGCGGCTGGAGCGGGGCGCTCCGGTCGGTCGACGGGGCGTCCTGAGCGTCCACGGGAACGGCCACGCCGCCGAGGTACGCGCTGCGCACCCGGTCTGAGTTCTCCATCTGGACTGGAGTCCCTTCGAAGATGGGTTGCCCGAAGTCGAGCACGTAGAGGTAGTCGCAGATCTCCCGGACCAGGGTCATGTCGTGCTCGACGAGCAGGACGCCGCAGCCCCGTTCGCGGACCACGGTCCGCAGCACCTGGCCGAACTGTTCGGTCTCGTGGCCGTCCAGCCCGGAGGAGGGCTCGTCGAGCAGCAGCATGTCGAACGGGCCGGCGAGGGCCCGGGCGAGCTCGACCAGGCGCCGCTGCCCGATCGGGAGCAGCCCGACCTGCAGGTCGGCGATCCGGGTGGTGCCGGTGAGCGCGAGCGACTCGTCGACGACCCGCGCGATGACCCGGTTGGCCCGCCGGGAGCCCACCAGGTGGGTGAGCGGGTTAGCGCCGGCCAGGGACGCCTCGCGGCCCAGGGCGACGTTCTGCCGCACGGTCAGGCTGTTGAACAGCTCGGTGCGCTGGAACGTCCGCCCCAGCCCGTGCCGGGCTCGGCTGGCGGGCCCCTCCCCCGTGACGTCGGTGCCGTGCAGGAGGACCTCGCCGGAGCTGGGCCGGAGCAGGCCGCTACAGGCGTTGAAGGTGGTCGTCTTGCCGGCGCCGTTCGGCCCGATCAGACCGGTGACGGCTCCGGGCCGGGCCCGCAGGGTCACCCCGTTCACCGCGTGCACGCCACCGAAGCGGACGGACAGGCCGCGGACGGTCAGGCCGTCCCCGGCGGGCGCCTCCCGGCGGGGCGAGGACTGCTGGCGGGCCGCGTCCGCGGTGACCGGGATGTCCGGGGCGCCGGGGGCATCGGGGGTCTCGGGGGCTGATCGGCCGCCCAGCCGGTTCAGCAGGGTCTGCAGGCGGGCGGGGGTGACGCCGCCTCGGGTACCCCACGCGGCGGTGGCGGCGCCGAGCCCGAAGAGCAGGTTGAGCACGGTGCTCGTGTTCTGACCGGTGATGTAGGCCGGGAGCACGCTGTAGCCGACCGCCGCGACGAGCGCGTACCACGGGTCACCGATGGTCACGATCACCACCAGCGCGACGAGGGTCAGCGAGCTGAACGACGGGTAGTACGTGCCGACGCCGAAGTGGAACAGCATCGCGTTGAGCGCCCCGGCCAGGGAGGCGATCGCGGCGGTGAGGCAGAAGACGATCACCTTGAGCACGCTCGAGGTCGTCCCGTGGGTCTCCAGGGCGAGCGGCGAGTCCGCCAGCGCCTCGAGCAGGCGGCCCAGCCGACCGTGGCCGATCGCGGTGATGACGCCCGCGACGAGCACGGTGATGACCAGCAGCAGGTAGTAGAAGCCCTTGTCGCTGGACAGGTCCAGCCCGCCGAGGGAGAAGACCGGCCGGGGCGCCTCGATGCCCAACGCGGACTGGCTGAACATGAAGTCCCGGGTGTAGAAGACCTGCTCGGCGAGGATGCCCAGCCCGAGCGTGGCCAGCGCCAGGAACACCCCGGACACCCGCACGGCGGGAATCGAGATCAGGGCACCGACCGGGATGGCGACCAGGGTCGCCAGGACGAGCGCCGGCAGCCACGGCATGCTGGCGGAGAAGTGCCCGAAGGCGGCCGCGCCGACCGCGGCGAACGCCAGGTGGCACAGCGAGATCTGGCCGGAGCGCCGGACGAGGAGCCCCAGCGACAGGAACAGCATGATGTTGATGAGCGCGGACGACCACACCGCGATGTGACCGGACTGGATCGTCGGCACCAGGCCGAGCAGGACGATCGCGATCGCGAACGTCGTCAGCCGGATCCGGACCGGGGCCCGGTAGGAGCGCCGGGTGCTCAGCACGGCCGTCAGGCGGCGCTGCGCGAGCAGGCGACGGGGCAGCACGATGAGGGCCACGAACAGGATCACGAACGGCAGCGCGGGCGGCAGGCCGCCGATCCAGGTGACGGTCGCGGAGTACTTGTCGACCAGCGAGCTGGCGATGCCCACCACCAGGCCGCCGGCGAACGTCAGCGGCAGGTTGCTGAAGTAGCCGATGGCGGCGGCGCCGAAGGCCGCGAACACGATCGTGGTCAGGGTGACGCCGTCGAGGTCGTGCGACGGTGCCAGCAGCAGCCCGGCGACACCGGCGAAGACGCTGCCGATGACCCAGGCCCACCGGCGGATCAACACCGGGTCGTCGCCGCTCATCGACACGAGCTCGTGGTTGTCGACGACGCCGCGCATGACGATGCCGAACCGGACCGACCGGAAGAACCAGTAGAGCCCGGCGGCCGCCACCGCCGACAGCAGGAAGAGAATGATCTCCTCCCAGGTGACGTTCACCCCGACCAGCCGGACCGTGTCCTGCGGCAGGAAGTGGGGGAAGGTCGGCGGGTTGATCGGGTGCCACAGCAGCCCGACGCTCGACACGGCGAGGATCAGCCCGACGGTCGCGACGACTTTGATCGTCTCGCCGGCCCCGCCGAGCGACCGGGCCAGCAGCTCCAGCACCAGGCCGAGCGACGGCGCGAACACGAGCAGCGAGACGGCCGCCGCGAGCGGCCAGGGCCAGCCGTGATCGACGTTCAGGAAATAGAAACAGAACGCGACGAGCGTGGCCACCGCTCCGTAACCGAAGTTGAAGATACCCGACGTCTTGTAGGTGAGCACCAGACCGATTCCAGCGAGGCCGTAGACCGCGCCGGTCGCGAGACCGATGACGATGAAGGGCAGGAAGTCGTTCACGAAAGCCTCGGCTTCATATCCGGATCGACACGACGGGTAGGCCGCGGGGGCCCGGTGCGCGAACACCGGCCCCCCGCGGCCTCGGAACCCGCGGTTAGGAGGACTTGTCGCAGACGAGCTTCCCGTCGTCCACCAGCAGCGCCTTTCCGTCCTGCAGGCGGGCGGTGAACGAGCAGTTGACCGGATTCGCCTGACCGGCCTTGAAGGTCAGCGGCGCCGACCATCCACCGAGGTTGTCGTCCTTCACCGAGGTGAAGCCCTTGGTCAGGATCTCGGCGGACAGCTCGTCGTTCGCGCCGGCGCCCGAGGCCCTGACGGCACTCTCGATGAGCAGCCCACCGGTCCACGCCTGGGAGGCGAAGGTGCTCCAGGTCCTGTCCTCGCGCAGGCCCGGGTAGTACTTGTCGAGCACGGTGTTCATCGCCCGTGCCGGAGGCTGGTCGACGAAGAACGGGAGGATGGGGAACGTCATCCAGAGGTGGTCCTTCAGCCCTGGCGTGTCGGCCAGGGCCAGCTGGAAGCCCGTTCCCGCCTCGAGGAAGCTGGGGTTGTAACCCTGGCGGTCGCAGTCCGTCGCCACGTTCTGGAGGATCGACGCCGAATGGGCGATATAGAGCGCGTCGACATGTGCCTGCTTGGCGGCGACACACTGCGCGGTGTAGTTGGCCGCCGTCGCCGAGATGGACGCGCTGTAGGCGACCGGGATTCCCTGCCTGTCACCGGCGGCCTTGATTCCCGGAACCGTTTCCTGACAGCTCGGTGACTCGGCGCAGTAGAGAATGCCGACGTTCTTCGCCCCCGCCAGCTTGGCCGTGGCGATGACCGAGAACGGCAGGGCGCTCGCGGTCTGGCCCGAGGCGTAGGCGTTCGGGTACTTGATGAACAGCGAGGAGTTCAGCTCTCCGCCGACGACCGGGATCTTCGCCGCCGCGGCGGCCGCGCCCCAGGCCGCGTCGAGCGGGGTCAGGTCGAGAATCACGTCGACCTTGGCGGAGATCAGTGCCTGCGCCTTCGTGACCGAGGTCCCCGGGTTGCCGGCGTCGTCGTACTTCGTGAGTTCGACGGGATGGCCGTTGATGCCACCGGCGGCGTTCACCGACTTCGCCCAGGCCTCGGTGACCTTGCCGGCCGCGTCGATCGTCTTGCCGAACGAGCCCGAGCAGCTACAGATCACGCCGACCTTCACCGGCGTGCCCGAGGGCCTGACACCGCCGGAGCCGTCCGTGGTGGCCGAGTCGCCCGACGACGAGTCGCCGCACCCGGCGGCGATGGTTGCGACGGCTATGAGCATCGCGATCATGATCTTGCGTAAGTGCATGTCTCTCCCCAGGTCCGACGGATCCGGCCGTCGCGGTGGGCGGGAGCGTAGTGAATGTGTGCTCACTCTGCAAGACCTGGAGATTGACGCGGATCACCGCTGGGACTGCGCCAGCTGGCGATCCATCCGATAAGTGGGCACTCGCCCCGCTCTCGAGAGCGCCACCGACGCCCTCGACAGCGACGCCCTCGGTGGCGTCGCCGTGATGATCCGCAACGACGACGAGGGCCGGCGGTCGGACCGGTCACCACGACCGGTCCGACCGCCGACCCTCGGCACGGGGACAGGTTCCCCGCAACCGTCGGCCCCGCCCCGGCCCGTACGGGCCGGGCGCCCGCTCAGACGGTGAGAACGGTGGCCGCGGCCGTGCCCGGGGCGCCGTAGACCTGGGCGAACCCGACTCGCGGGTTGCCGGCGACCTGGCGGTCGCCCGCCTGGCCACGCAGCTGGCGGACCAGCTCGTGCACCTGGCGGAGCCCGGAGGCGCCGATCGGCTCACCGTTGGCGATCAGGCCACCGTCGGTGTTGACCGGCAGCGGGCCGTTGATCTCGGTCGCGCCCTCGGCGAGCAGCTTCTCCTGCTCACCGTCGGCGCAGAAGCCGCACTCGGCCATGTGGATGATCTCCGCGCCGGCGTCGGTGTCCTGGAGCTGGATCACGTTGACGTCCCCGGGGCCGACGCCGGCGGCCTCGAAGGCGGCGCGGGCGGCGTAGACGGTCGGCGCGACGTCCTCGTCGACCGGCGCGAAGGTGCTGTGCACCTCGTAGGCGCCGAAACGGCGGGTGCGGATCTCCGTGGCACGCAGGTAGATCGGCTGCGAGGTGAACCGGTGCGCGATGTCGGCGCGGCACATGATGGCGGCGGCGGCGCCCTCGTCCGGCGAGCAGAACATGTAGTGCGTCAACGGGTAGTTGAGCATGGGCGAGCCGAGGATCTCCTCCTCGCTCAGCGGCTTACGCCGGAAGGCGTTCGGGTTGAGCACGCCGTTGCGGTAGTTCTTGGCGGCGACCTTCGCCAGTGTCCGCTGCGAGATACCGTGCTCGTGGATGTAGCGGTTGGCCTTGATCCCGAAGAACTGCGTGGTGACGAACTGGCCGTTCTCGGCGTACCACGCCGGCAGGCCGAGCATCGACGGGTCGGCGGTGAACGCGCCGC
The DNA here is from genome assembly GCF_000373365.1 of Parafrankia discariae. Classification (NCBI taxonomy): domain Bacteria; kingdom Bacillati; phylum Actinomycetota; class Actinomycetes; order Frankiales; family Frankiaceae; genus Parafrankia; species Parafrankia discariae. The sequence continues at coordinate 25,561 of NZ_KB891214.1, read as the reverse complement.
GCGGGTGCTTGTCCATACCCACGGCGATGCCGACGTCGTACTTGCCGAGCCGGATCGTGTCGGCGCACAGCTGGATGGCGCTGGCCGCGGTCGCGCAGGCGTTGAACACGTCGGTGAACGGAATGCCGGTCAGCCCGACCAGCCTCGTCACCGCGTCCGGGTTGGCGACCTCCAGGCTGCCGCCGACACCGAACTGGATGTCCTTCCACTCGACCCCGGCGTCCTTCAGCGCCAGCTGGATCGCGTCCGCGCCGAGCTCCATGGCCGACTTCTCGAAGCGACCGAAGGGATGCAGGCCCACGCCGATGATGGCGACGTCGTTCATCTCGATGGTTCCTCTCTGGCTCGTGCGGCGTGGGGTCAGGCTGGCGCGAAGGCGAACGTGACCACTTCGTCGCCGTCGGTGTCGGTGTAGAACGGCACCATCGTCAGCTCGACGTCCATGCCGAACCGCAGCTTCTGCGGGTCGGCCTCGGTGAGCCGGCCCTCGACGCGGATCACGTCGCCGAGCTGGACCAGCCCGACGCCGAACGGCTTGAAGGTCTTCGCCGTCTCCCCACCGGCGTAGGGCAGCTTCGGGACGAAGCCCTGCGTCGTCCACGCGATGAGGGTGCCGCGGCGGGGCAGCAGCTCGTCGGTCATCTTGTCGCCGCTGCACCGGGGACAGAGGGCCTGGGTGGGGAACGTCGTGGCGCTGCAGTCGCCGCAACGGCTACCGATGAGCTGCGGCTGCTCGTCGGGCCAGGTCGAGATCTCGGGCGCGAGCGCCTTTTGCATACTTTTGCTCCTTCTTGCGGCCGACGACCTGTTCGTCCTAGGAGTATCCATCATGGCCGGGAGCCGGCGCCTCGGGAGCGATGGCCGGGCGCGCTCCGGGGCCGGCGGGACCAGCGTGGGCCGGCCGGGGACGCCACGCACCAGTATGATCCGCCCACGGGTGGGCAGCTCGATCGAAACAGCTGTGCCAGTGTGATCGGCACAGCTGTACCGATGATCCGCCGCCAGACAGGCCCGCCGTCACCGCCGGAACGGCCGCCATCCACCGGACTTGTTCACCTGTATTTCAGATTGCTTCTGCATACAACCATCCAGTACACGGTAATCTGCCGAAAGGCTGATTGTTATTGCATTCATGGGCGATTTTGGGTGACGGAGCTAATGACTGAACTGGCCAGCAGCGACCGGGTCGGCGTCATCATCCCGGAGCAGGATCCGCGCGGCCCCCGCCGGCGGCTGTCCCAGTTGTTCGACCCCGGTTCCTGGAATCCGACTCCCGCGGCCCCGGGCGGGCGCGTGCTGGCCGGCCGTGGGCGGATCGGCGGCCGCGATGTCATCGCGTTCTGCACCGACGGGACCCAGATGGGCGGGGCGCTCGGCGCGCAGGGTTCCCGGCAGATCGTCGCGGCCATCGACGAGGCCGTCCAGGCGGGCTGCCCGGTGATCGGGCTCTGGCACTCCGGCGGGGCCAGCCTCGCCGAGGGCGTCGAGGCGCTCGACGGCATCGGCCAGATCTTCGCGGCGATGATCCACGCCTCCGGGAAGGTGCCGCAGATCTCGGTGGTCCTCGGACCGGCCGCGGGCGGCGCCGCCTACGGGCCCGCGCTGACCGACGTCGTGATCATGGCTCCGGCGGGCCGGGTGTTCGTGACCGGTCCCGATGTCGTGCGCACCGTGACCGGTGAGCAGATCGACATGGAGGGACTCGGCGGGGCGGACGCGCACGGCCGCCGCTCCGGGGTCGTCCACGTGGTGGCCCGTTCGGAGAGTGACGCCTACCTGCGGGCCCGCCGGATCACCTCGCTGCTCGTCGACCCGGGGCGGATCGACCTCGACGCCATCACCGCCGACGAGATCGCGGCCGACCGGCCCGACCCGCGGGCGCTGCTGCCGGAGCGGCCCCGCCGGGCCTACGACGTCCGGCCGTTGGTGCGCGGTCTGCTCGACGGTCCCGCCGGTCCCGCCGGGACGGGCGCCGACCTCGAGGAGTTCGAGGAGTTCGAGGAGCTCCAGCCGCGCTGGGCGCCGAACATCGTCATCGGTCTCGGCCGCCTCTACGGCCACAGCGTCGGCGTGATCGCGAACAACCCGATCCGCAAGGGCGGCTGCCTGGACTCGCTGAGCGCGGAGAAGGCCGCGCGGTTCGTCCGCCTGTGCGACTCGTTCGGGATCCCGCTCCTCGTCCTCGTCGACGTGCCGGGCTACCTGCCCGGCGTGCGCCAGGAATGGGACGGCGTGGTGCGCCGCGGCGCCAAACTGCTCTACGCCTTCGCCGAGGCGACCGTCCCCCGGGTCACCCTGGTCACCCGCAAGTCGTTCGGCGGGGCGTACATCGCGATGAACTCCCGGTCGCTCGGCGCGACCGCCGTCCTGGCCTGGCCGGAGGCGGAGGTCGCCGTCATGGGGGCCGAGGCCGCGGTCGGCATCCTGCACCGGCGGGCGCTCGCGGCCGCCTCCGAGCAGGAGCGCCCGCGGGTGCTCGCCCGGCTCGTCGACGAGCACACCCGTACCGCCGGCGGTGTGGAGCGGGCGCTCGGGCTCGGTGTCATCGACGCCATCATCGACCCGGTCGACACCCGGACCAGCCTCGCCCGCGCCCTCGCCGCCGCCCCGGCCCGCCGCGGCCGGCACGGCAACATCCCGCTCTAGGACGACCGAGCCGGGCGCCACCGGTTCCCTCCGAGTGGCGCCCGGTGGCTCAGATCGTCAGCGTGAGCAGCTGGTCGGAGATCAGGTTGATGACGGCCGTCTGGTGGTTGGCGAGGTAGAAGTGCCCGCCGGGGAAGACCCGCAGCTCCGAGGGCCCGGTGGTGTGATCGGCCCAGGCTCGGGCCTCGTCGAGGGTCACCTTCGGATCCTGGTCGCCGGTCAGCACGATGACGGGGCAGTCGAGGCGCGGCCCCGGCGTGTACCGGTAGGTCTCCGCCGCCCGGTAGTCGCCGCGGATCGCCGGCAGGATCGACTGCAGCAGCTCCAGGTCGCCGAGGACCCGCGAGTCGGTGCCGCTCAGCTTCTTCAGCTCGCCGATCAGCCCCGCGTCACCGAGCTGGTGCACGGTCTCGTGCCGGTGCCGGGACGGCGCGCGCCGCCCGGAGGCGAACAGCGTCGCCGGGGCGAGGCCGAGCCGCTGCTTCATCCGGACGGCGACCTCGAACGCCAGCGTGGCGCCCATGCTGTGCCCGAAGAAGGCCAGCGGGCGGTCCAGCAGCGGCCGCAGCGCGGTGAACGTCTCGTCCGCCAGTTCGGCGATGGATGTCAGGCACGGCTCGTGCCGCCGGTCCTGCCGGCCCGGGTACTGCAACGCCAGCACCTGCAGGGTGGGCTGCAGGGCGGCCGAGACGGGATAGAAGAAGCTGGCCGAGCCCCCGGCGTGCGGGAAGCAGACCAGCGTCATCTGGCCCTGCGGGGTCTGGCTCGGTGGGGCGGAGTGGAACCGGCGCAGCCACAGGCTGTCGTCGGCCGGCGCGGTGGTCATCGCGGACGTCCCTTCGTTGGGGCTGGTCTCGTGCGGGCGGTGGCCGGGCCGGCCCGCTCAGTCGGGCCGGCCGGGTCGGCTAGGCCTGGCCCAGCAGCCAGTCGTGCACCAGGCCGGCGGTGGTGACGGCGTGCTCGTCCATCAGGGAGAAGTGATGGCCGGGCGCGTCGAGCGCCGTGTGCGGCTGGGTCCAGGTGGAGCGCCAGTCGTCGTCGGCGGGAGTGCCGGGCATCGGCTCGCTGGCCCGCAGCAGCAGGGTGGGGGCGTCGATCGCGGTGGGCGTCCAGTCTCCGAAGAGCTGGAAGTAGGCGCCCATCGCGGTCAGCCGGTCGTCCTCCAGCGGCGCGTACGAGTCGTCGTCTGCCGCCATGCCGCCGGTGAGCGCCGGCTGGATCCGGGCCAGCGCGGCGGCGTCCTGCTTGTAGATGTCGATGAGGACCAGTCCGCGCGGCCGGGCACCGCGCCGCTCCAGCTCGGCGGTGACGGCGTGCGCGAGCATGCCGCCGGAGGAGTGCCCGAGCAGGACGATCGGCGCGTCACCCAGCTCCGCCTGGATCGCGTCGGCCTGCGCCTGGATCACCGCGTCGACGGAGGCCGGCAGCGCCTCGTGCCGGGCGAAGCCCGGCACCGGCAGGACGCTGACGTCGCGGGTGTCCCGCAGCCCGTTCGCGAACCGCATGTACTCGTGCGGCCCGGAGATGGCGAGGATCGACGGGATGCAGACCAGGCCCGGCCGGGTGTCGCCCTTGGCCATCCGGAGCAGGCCCAGTGGGCGTTCCAGCTCCCGGCCGGAGCCGAACGTCGGCCGGAAGCTGGCCGCCGACATCAGCAGGTGCAGGAACTCCTCGGTGCGGCCCGCCTCGGCGGCCTGCCGGAACATCGCGGCGAACGTGGTGGAGCCGCCCCCGCGCTGCGCTTCACCCCCGCGCTGCGCACCGGCGGCACCGGCCGGGCCGGCCTCGCCGCCGCTGCGCCCGGCGAGCTGGGTGTCCAGGTGGGCGACGATCTTCTCCAGGGTGGGATGGTCGAACAGCAGCGTGGTGGGCAGCCGCAGGCCGGTGGCCGTCCCGAGCCGGTTGCGCAGCTCGACGGACGTCAGCGAGTCGAACCCGAGCTCCAGGAACTGGCGGTCGGGGGCGATGTCGTCCGGGGAGCCGTGGCCCAGGATGGCGGCCGCCTGCCGGCGGACCAGGTCGGTCAGGGCCGCCCGGCGCTCGGCCGCGCCCAGGCCGGCGAGCTGGCGCTGGAAGGCTCGCAGCGCCCGGCTGCCCCCGCCGCCCTGAGCCTGGCCGCCCGCGCCCGGGACCAGCCCGGCGAGCAGCGGTGGCAGCAGCCCGGTGGGGGCGGCGGCCCGCAGCGCCGCGTGGTCGAGCGCGATCGGCACCAGCAGGGACGTGTCGCCGGCCAGTGCCGTGGCCAGCGCGGTGTCGAACACGGCGAGGCCCTGCCTCGCGGTCAGCGCCACGATGCCGCCGTGGCGCATCCGCTCGCGCTCACTGTCGGTCAGGCCGGCCGTCATGCCGCCGTCGGACTCCCACATGCCCCAGGCCAACGAGAGTGCGGGAGTGCCGTCGGCGCGCAGCCGGGCGGCGAAGGCGTCCAGGAAGGTGTTCGCCGCCGCGTAGTTGCCCTGGCCGGTGTTGCCGAGGACGCCCGCCAGCGAGGAGTAGACGACGAACGCGGACAGCTGCCGCCCGGCGGTGGCGGCGTGCAGGTTGAGCACGGCGTCGACCTTGGGGCGCAGCACCCTGGTGAGTCGTTCGGGGGTCAGCGAGTCGAGCAGGCCGTCGTCGAGGACGCCGGCGGTGTGCACCACCGCCGACACCTCCAGGTCGGCCAGCGCCACCGTCACCGCGTCACGGTCGGCGACGTCGCAGGCGTCGAGCCGGACCCGGGCGCCGGCCTCGGTCAGCTCCTCGACCAGCTCGGCCGCGCCGGGCGCCGCGCTCCCCCGCCGCGACAGCAGCAGCAGGTCACGCACCCCGTGGACGTCGACGAGATGGCGGGCGAGCAGGGCACCGAGGGCACCGGTCGCACCGGTGACGACCACCGTGCCGGTCCCGAAACCGACCGCCGGGCCAGTGCTGCCGGCGGTCGGGGCCGGCGGGCGGGCCAGCCGTGGCGCCAGCACCGCACCGCCGCGGACCGCGGCCTGCGTGATGCCGGCGGCCACCACGCCGGGCAGCAGATCCCAGCCGTCGGCGTCGAGAGCTGGGCCGAGGTCGACGAGGTGGATGCGGTCGGGGTTCTCCGACTGCGCCGCCCGGACCAGTCCCCACAGCGCCGAACTCGCCAGGCCTTCGACCCGCTCGCCCGCAGCCGCGGCGACCACGCCGGCGGTCACCACGACCAGCCGGCCCTGCGCCCAGCCCGGATCCGACAGCCAGCCCCGCAACACCCGAAGCAGCGTCACCGTGCGGTCCCGCACCATCGCCGCGTCCAGACCGGCGACAGCCGGCGCGGTGGGGTCCTCGGGTGTGGCGGTGCAGTCGAGCACCAGGACGGCGGCCGGCTCCGGCAGCCCCGAGTCCGCCGCGTCGAGGGTGATCCGGGTCCAGCCGGTGGCCTCGGCGGGCTCCACCGGCCGTGGCACCCAGTCGAGCACGTACAGCGCGTCGCCGCCGGTGGTCCGCGCGGCCGGGAGCTGGTCAGGTGCGACCGGTCGCAGGGTCAGCCCGTCGACCTGCCCGACCGGCAGGCCGGATCCGTCCGCGAACGTCACCTGTACCGTGCCGCCCGCACCGGCCGTCTCACCTGTGCCGGCCGCGTCTCCCGCGCCCACCGGGGCGAGCCGGACCCGCAGCAGGCCACCTGCCGCCTCGAACAGGCGGACCCCGGTGAAGGCGAAGGGCAGCGCCAGGCCGCTCAGCGACGGCAGCACCGAACCGGTCGCGACAGGGTGCAGCGCGGCGTCGAGCAGGGCCGGGTGGACGGCGAACCCGTCCACCGGCTCGTCGACCGCCACCTCGGCGAACACCTCCTCACCGCGCCGCCACATCCGACGCAGCCCCTGGAACACCGGGCCGTAGCCCAGACCCATCTCCGCCAGCCCCTCGTACAGACCGGTCAGGTCGACCTCCGCACCACCAACCGGCGGCCAGGTGATCAGATCGGTCTCCTCCGGCACGACGTCGGTGTGTGCGGCCAGCGTGCCGGTCGCGTGCAGGGTCCAGGGGCCGGCGGCGCCGACGCGCGAATGCACCGTCACCGGACGGCTCCCGTCGTCGCCGCCGTCGGTCTCCGGGTCGTCGTGGCCGCCGGCGATGTCCCCGACGGTGACGCGGAGCTGGACGGAGCCGCGCTCCGGGAGCGGCAGCGGGGTCCGCAACAGCAACTCGTCCAGCACGGGCAGGCCGAGCCGGGCGCCGGCGGACAGCGCCAGCTCGACGAACGCCGTGCCCGCGAGCAGCGGCTGGCCGGCGACCGCGTGGTCGGCCAGCCAGGGCTGGCGCGCGGTGGACAGCGTGCCGGTGAACACCGTCGCCGCCGAACCCGGCACTTCGATCACCGCGCCGAGCAGCGGATGGCCGGTTCCGGTCAGCCCCAGCTCGGTGACGTCCCCGCCGCCGCCGGTGGCCGGCCGCGGCCAGTAGCGGGTCCGCTGGAAGGCATACGTGGGCAGTTCCACCTTCCGGGGCTGCCAGCCGCCGCACAACGCGGCCCAGTCCACGTCCACGCCCTGCACCCACGCTGTCGCGAGCCCGCGGCAAAGCTGTTCGGCGTCGTCATGGTCGCGGCGCAACGAACCCAACACCACCGGCTCGTCGAACCCGTCAGCCTCCAACGTCTCCGCGACCGCGACCGTCAACACCGGATGCGGACTGATCTCCACAAACGTCGTGAACCCCTCCCGGGCCAACCCACTCACCGCCGCGGAGAACCGCACCGGACACCGCAGATTCCGATACCAGTAATCGGTATCCAACACCGCGCCATCCACCCAGTCCGCCGTCACCGTCGACAACATCCGCACCTCACCCGGCGCCGACGTCACCTCACCCAACAGCTCATGGAAACGACCCTCATGCGGATCCAACGCCGCCGAATGCGACGCGAACCCACCCGCCACCGACCGAACCCGAACCCCCTCCGCCTCAAGACCAGCGACAAACGGCTCCAGCAACGCCACCGAACCACTCACCACCACCGACGACGGACCGTTCACCGCCGCGACGGAAAGCCCCTCCGGCAGCCGGCGCAGGATTTCCTCCTCGGCCGCCGCGACCCACACCATGTCCCCCGGACCCTCCAACTCGCTGAGGATCCGACTGCGCGCCACCACGATCCGCATCGCCTCCGACAGCGACAACACCCCCGCCACACACGCCGCCGCGATCTCCCCGTGGGAATGACCCACCACCGCGTCCGGACGAACCCCCGCCGCCCCCCACACCCGCGCCAACGACACCATCACACTGAACAACACCGGCTGCACCACATCGAGCCGCTCCAACGCCACCTCGTCACTCAGCGTCTCCCGCAACGACCAGTCCACCTGCCCGGACAACACCGCCGCGCACTCCTCCATCGCCGCCGCGAACACCGGCGAGCACTCCCACAACCGCACCGCCATCCCACACCACTGCGGACCCTGACCCGGGAACGCGAACACCACCTTCCGCCGTACCGCTCCCGGTCCGGACACGACCGACGGCGCGTCGGCGCCCTCGGCCAACGCCGCGAGATCCGACAGCAGGCCCGACCGGTCACCCGCGCCGCCGAGGACGACCGCCCGCTGGTCGAACACCGCCCTCGTCGAGGCCAGCGAACCGGCGACGTCCACCACATCGAGACCGGGCCGGTCGGTCACATGCCGACGCAGCCGCTCCGCCTGCGCCCGCAGCCCGGCCCCCTCCCGCGCCGACAACACCCACGGCACGACAACCGCGTCAGCCAACAACACCGGCCCGGCCGCCGCCGCAGTGGCGTGGCTTGTGCCCACGCCTGTCTCCGCCGCGGGCCCCTCGGACCCGGAACCGGTGGGTGCGAGCTCGGTCTCCGCGGGTGCCTGCTCGAGGATGACGTGGGCGTTGGTGCCGCTGATCCCGAACGCGGAGACCGCCGCCCGGCGCGGACGATCCGCCTCTTCCGGCCACGGCATGGACTCCGTCAGCAGCGACACCGCACCCGCCGACCAGTCGACGTGCGGCGTCGGCTCGTCCACGTTCAACGTCGCCGGCAACGTCCCGTGCCGCAACGCCTCCACCATCTTGATCACACCCGCCACACCCGCAGCCGCCTGCGTGTGACCGATGTTCGACTTGATCGACCCCAACCGCAACGGACGATCCACCGGCCGGCCCTGCCCGTAGGTCGCCAACAACGCCTGCGCCTCGATCGGATCACCGAGCGTCGTGCCCGTCCCATGGGCCTCCACCGCGTCGACATCGGCCGAGGTCAGGCGCGCGTTCGCCAGCGCCTGGCGAATCACCCGCTGCTGCGACGGGCCGTTCGGCGCCGTCATACCGTTGCTCGCGCCGTCCTGGTTCACCGCACTGCCGCGAACGACGGCGAGCACCGGATGGCCGAGCCGCTGCGCGTCGGAGAGCCGTTCGAGCAGGAGCATTCCCGCGCCCTCACCCCACGCGGTCCCGTCCGCGGCGCCGGCGAACGACTTGCAGCGGCCGTCGGTGGCCAGGCCCCGCTGCCGGGAGAACACGACGAACGTCCCCGGAGTCGCCATCACCGTCACACCACCGGCCAGCGCCATCTCACACTCACCGCCGCGCAGCGCCTGCACCGCCAGATGCAACGCGACGAGCGAGGACGAACACGCCGTGTCCACGCTCACCGCCGGGCCCTCCAACCCGAACGTGTACGAGATCCGACCCGACGCCACACTGCCACCCGTCCCGATGAAATCCCCCATCCCGTCCGGGGAACCCATCAGCACCATTCCGTAGTCGTCGTACATCGCGCCCACGAACACACCCGTACGAGAACCCCGCAATGCCGACGGCACCAGCCCGGCGCTCTCAAACGCCTCCCAGGACGTCTCCAACAGCAACCGGTGCTGCGGGTCTATCGCCAACGCCTCCCGCGGACTGATCCCGAACACACCGGGATCGAACTCCGCCGCGTCATACAGGAAGTTCCCCTGACGCACATACGTCGTCCCGGGACTGTCCGGGTCAGGGTTGTAGAGGCCCTCCAGATCCCAGCCGCGATCCCGCGGGAAGTCGCCGAGACTGTCCCGGCCGGTCGCCACCAGGGACCACAGGTCCTCGGGCGAGCGGACCCCGCCGGGGTAGCGGCACGCCATCCCGACGATCGCGATCGGCTCCTCGGCACCGGCACCCGAAGAACCCGCCAGCGCCACCGGCGCCACCGGCGCCGTCCCCGCCAACTCGTCGGCCACGAACGCCGACAACACGGCCACGTTCGGATAGTCGAACACCAACGTCGACGGCAACCGCAACCCCGTCGCCGCCACCAACCGGTTCCGCAACTCCACCGCCGTCAACGAATCAAAACCAAGCTCCTGAAACGCCCGGTTCGCATCCACCTCATCCGGACTCCCATAACCCAGAACACCCGCCACCTGACCACGCACCAACTGCCGCACCGCCACCAACCGCTCCACCACCGGCAACACCGCCAACCGCCGACCAAACGCCCCCGACGGCCCACCCCGCCGCACCCCCACACCCGGAACCAACCCAGCCAGCAGCGGCGGGACGAGGCCGGCCGCGGCGGCGGGCCGCAGTGCGGCGAGGTCGAGAACCAGCGCGGCGACGACCGACTGGCCGGTGTCCAGGGCGGCGTCGAAGGCGGCCAGGCCCTGGTCCACGGTCAGCGGCAGCACCCCGCCGCGGCGGATCCGCTCGCGCTCGCGGTCGTCGAGCGCGCCCATGCCGCTGTCGCTGTCCCACAGTCCCCAGGCCAGCGACAGCGCGGGAATGCCGTCCGCACGCAGGCGGGCGGCGAAGGCGTCCAGGAAGGTGTTCGCCGCCGCGTAGTTGCCCTGACCGGCGTTGCCGAACAGACCGGCCAGGGAGGAGTACAGGACGAACGCGGTCAGGTCGCGGCCGGCGGTCGCGGCGTGCAGGTTGACCACCGCGTCGACCTTGGCGCGCAGGACGGTGTCGAGCCGCTCCGGGGTGAGGGAGGTGAGAACGCCGTCGTCGAGGACACCGGCGGTGTGCACCACCGCGGAGACGTCCACGCCTGCCAGCGCCGCGGCCACCGCGGCGCCGTCCGCGACGTCGCAGGCGAGCAGCCGCACCCGGGCGCCTGCCTCGGTCAGTTCCTCGACCAGCTCGGCGCCCCCGGGCGCCGCCGGCCCCCGCCGGGACAGCAGCAGCAGGTCGCCGACCCCGTGGGTGGCGACGAGGTGACGGGCGAGCACGGTGCCGAGCGTCCCCGTCGCGCCGGTGATGACCACCGTTCCGGCGCCGAACCGGATGGCCGGCGGGCGCGCGACGGCCAGGCCGTCGCCGTCGGTAGCAGCTGCCGACGCCTCGGCCGGGGCGTCCTGCGTCGTCGGGGCAGGGTTCGGCGTGGGCTGGACGACGGCGGCGGCTGGCAGGCGGACGAGGCGGGGGGCGAGCAGCCGGGTGCCGCGGATCGCGGCCTGCGGCGGTCCGGCGGCGACGACCGCCGGGAGCAGGTCGCTGCCGTCGGCGTCGGTGTCGATCAGTTGGATGCGGTCGGGGTTCTCCGACTGTGCCGAGCGGACCAGGCCCCACAGGGCCGCGTCCGCCAGGCCGGGGACGGATTCGCCGGGACCGGCCGCGATCGCGCCGCGGGTCGTCACGACCAGCCGGCTGTCGGCCCAGCCCGGCTCGGCGAGCCAGGCCTGGATCAGGGACAGCAGCGCGGCCGTCCGCCGCCGCACGAGCGCGGCCGTGAGCCCGCCGGCCCCTGGATCGTCGGACGTCAGGTCCTCGGCCAGGAGATCCCGGGCGCTCGGTTCGAGGGCGGTGGCGGTGTCCACCAGCAGGACCGGGGCCGGCTCGGGCAGCGGGTCGCCGAGACGCACCGACACCCAGCCGGGCTGCCCACCGCCGGCGGCGGAGGCCGGACGGTCGATCCATTCGACGCCGTAGAGCAGGCGGTCGGCGGCACCGGCGGAGAACTGCTCCGGCGACAGCGGGCGCAGCGTCAGGCCGGCCACCTGGGCGACCGGCAGGCCCGTAGCGTCGGCGATCGACATCCGCACCGTGTCGGCGCCGCCGGTGAGCTCGATGGCGACCCGCAGGGTGCTGCCGGCCGCGCCGAGCAGGCGGACCTCGGACAGGGCGAACGGCAGCCGGACGCCGCCCTCGGCGGGGAACAGGCCGCCGGCGGCGATGGCGTGCAGGGCCGCGTCCCAGAGCGCCGGGTGCAGGTGGAAGCCGTCCGTCGGCTCCGGCGTGGCGACCTCGGCGAACACCTGGCCGGCCCGGCGCCAGGCCCGGCGCAGGCCGCGGAAGGCCGGCCCGTAGCCGAGGCCGGCGTCGGCGAGCACGTCGTAGAGGCCGTCGAGGGGCAGCTCGTCGGCGCCGCGCGGCGGCCACACGACCAGGCCCCCGTCGTCGGACGAGCCGGCCGCGCTGTCAGAGCCGGTGGAGCCGTCAGAGCCGGCGGCGTCGTCGGCGCTGGCGTCGTTCGGGGCGAGCGTGCCGGTGGCGTGGACCGTCCACGGCTCGTCGTCGCCGTCCAGGGTCTGCGAGTAGACGGTCAGCGCGCGGCGGCCGTCCTCGCCGGGGGTCGCCACGGCGACCTGGAGACGCACTCCGCCCCGCTCCGGCAGCATCAGCGGGACCCGCAGGACCAGCTCGTCCAGGACGGGGGCGCCGACCCGCTCGGCGGCGGTGAGGGCGATCTCGGCCAGGGCGGTGCCGGGCACCACGTAGCGGCCCATCACCCGGTGGTCGGCGAGCCACGGCTGATCGGCCAGTCCGAGCCGGCCGGTGAGCAGCATGCCGTCGCCGTCGGCGCGGGTCACCGCCGCGCCCAGCAGCGGGTGCGCGGTCGCCACCTGGCCCATGCCGGCCGGGTCGCCGCTGGCCACCGCGCGCAGCCGCGGCCACAGCGGCACCTGCTGGAAGGCGTAGGTCGGCAGGTCGACGCGGGTGGCGCCGGTGCCGGCGAACACCGCCCGCCAGTCGACGTCGAGGCCGTCGACGAACAGCTGGCCGACCGCGGCGAGCAGGGTGGCGGGCTCGTCGCGGTCGCGGCGCAGGGCCGCCACGGCCAGCACCCGGCCGGCCTCGTCGGCGCCCGCGGCGCTCGCAGCACCCCCGGGGCTGTCGGCGGGTTCGGTCGCGGTGCTGTCGGCGACCATGGCGGTGAGGATGCCGTCGGGGCCCAGTTCGAGGATGCGGGTCATGCCCTGGGCCGCCATCGTCACGGCGGCGTCGGCGAACCGGACCGGCTGGCGGACCTGGTTCACCCAGTAGCCCGGGTCCGACCAGGTGCCCGGCCGCACCACCGCCCCGGTCACGGTCGACACCCCGGGCAGCGACGGCTCCCGCAGCTCGACGCCCGCCACCACGGTGGCGAAGTCGGCCAGCATCGGCTCCATCAGCCGGGAGTGCGCCGCGTGGCTGATGGCCAGCCGGTTCGTCTTCCAGCCGAGCGTCGCCGCCAGCTCGGCGGCCGCGACGATCGCGTTCTCCAGGCCGGAGAGCACCACCGAGGTCGGCCCGTTCACGGCGGCGACGTCCAGGGTGAGGCCCGCGGACCGGACCGCGGCGACCACCTCGGCCTCGGGGGCACGCACGGCGAGCATCGCCCCGCCGGCGGGCAGCGACTGCATGAGGCGCCCCCGGGCCGCGACCATCGCCGCGGCGTCAGCCAGGTCCAGCACGCCGGCCGCGTACGCAGCGGCGATCTCGCCGGTCGAGTGGCCGGCAACCAGCTCGGGGTGGACACCCCACGAGCGGACCAGGGCCAGCAGACCCACCTCGACGGCGAACAGCGCCGGCTGCGCGTAGCCCATCTGGTCCAGCGGCGCCGGGTCGGCGCCGTCGACGACGGAGCGCAGCGGCCGGTCGAGGTGCTTGTCGAGCAGGTCGCAGACCTCGTCGAAGGCGGCGGCGAAGACCGGGAACGTGTCGTACAGGCCCCGGCCCATGCCGAGCCGCTGCGCGCCGTGGCCGGTGAAGACCACCCCGAGCCGGCCCGCGCGGACCACTCCGCGTGCCGTGGCGGGCGCGTCCCCGTCGGCCGCGAGCGTGGCCAGCGCGGTGGACAGGGCGGCGGCGTCCGGGGCCAGCACGACCGCGCGATGCGACAGCGTCGCCCGGGCCGTCAACGACCAGCCGAGGCTCGCCAGATCCGACTCGGGCAGGGCGCGAAGATGCGCGCCCAACCGGCCCGCCTGACCGGCGAGCGCGGCCGGCTCCGCGGCCGAGAGCACCACCGGCACCACCGGCAGCTCCACGAGCGCCGCGCCCGGCGCGACCGGGTTCGCCCTGCCCGGGTCGCCTGTGACCAGGCCGCCCGGGCCCGGCTCCGCGGTGGACGGGTCGGCGGCGGTCGGGGCTTCGAGGATGACGTGCGCGTTCGTACCGCTGATCCCGAACGACGACACCGCCGCCCGCCGCGGCCGATCCGCGCCCACCTCCCACGGCTGGTCCTCGGTGAGCAGCTCCACCGCGCCGGCGTCCCAGTCGACCTTCGAGGACGGCTCGTCCACGTGCAGGGTGCGCGGCAGCACGCCGTGCCGCATCGCCTGGACCATTTTGATCACACCGGCGACGCCGGCCGCGGCCTGGGTGTGGCCGATGTTCGACTTGACCGACCCCAGCCACAGCGGCCGGTCGGCGGGCCGGTCCTGACCGTAGGTCGCCAGCAGCGCCTGCGCCTCGATCGGGTCGCCGAGTGTCGTGCCCGTCCCATGGGCCTCGACGACGTCCACGTCGGCGGTGCCCAGCCGCGCGCTCGCCAGCGCCTGGCGGATCACCCGTTGCTGCGACGGGCCGTTCGGCGCCGTCAGGCCGTTGCTCGCCCCGTCCTGGTTGACGGCGCTGCCACGGACGACGGCGAGCACGGGGTGGCCGTTGCGCTGGGCGTCGGAAAGGCGCTCGACGAGGAGCATGCCGGCGCCCTCACCCCAGCTGGTGCCGTCGGCGGCGTCAGCGAAGGACTTGCAGCGGCCGTCGGCGGCGAGGCCGCGCTGGCGGCTGAACTCGATGAACGCGGCCGGGGTGGACATCACGGTGACGCCGCCGGCCAGTGCCAGGTCGCACTCGTGGTTGCGCAGCGCCTGGGCGGCGAGGTGCAGGGCGACCAGCGACGAGGAGCAGGCGGTGTCGATGGTGACGGCCGGGCCCTCGAACCCGAAGACGTAGGCGACCCGGCCGGAGACGAGGCTGGTCGCGCCCGCGGCGCTCTGGTAGGCCTCGGTGAACTCGGCCGCCTGCTGCATGATCGCCGCGTAGTCGCTGGACAGCACCCCGGCGAACACCCCGGTGCGGCTGCCGCGCAGGTCGGTCGGGTCGATGCCGGCCCGCTCGAGCGCCTCCCAGGAGATCTCCAGCAGGAGCCGCTGCTGCGGGTCCATGACGAGGGCCTCGCGCGGGCTGATGCCGAAGAAGTCCGCGTCGAAGTAGGGCGCCCCGGCGACGAAGCCGCCCTCGCGGGAGTAGGACGTCCCGGGGTGGTCGGGGTCCGGGTCGAACAGCGCCTCGAGATCCCAGCCGCGGTCGGCCGGGAAGGGGCTCACCCCGTCGCGGCCCTCGGCCAGCATCCGCCACAGCTCGTCCGGGCCGTCGACGCCGCCGGGCAGCCGGCAGCCCATCCCGACGATGGCGATCAGCTCGTCGCCCGCCGATCCGGCCCGCGCCGCGGTGGACGTCCCGCCGGGGGCGAGCGCGGTCCCGGCCGCACCGGCCAGGGCGTCCCACAGGTGGCCGGCGAGCGCGGCCGGGGTCGGGTAGTCGAAGGTCAGCGTGGCCGGCAGCCGCAGGCCGGTCGCCGCGGCCAGCCGGTTGCGCAGTTCCACGGAGGTCAGCGAGTCGAAACCCAGCTCGTTGAACGCCCGCCCGGCGGGCACGGCCTCCCCGGAGGCGTGGCCGAGCACGGCGGCGACCTGGCCCCGGACCAGGTCGAGCAGCAGCCGGTCCTGCTGGGCGCGCGGCCGGCCGGCGAGCCGGGCGAGCAGCGCCGGGCCGGCTGGGCCACCCGCGCTGGCCCGGCGGGTGGCCGACCGCGGGCCCTGGACGAGCCCGCGTAGCAGCGGCGGCAGTCCCGGATCGCCGTGGCGGGCACGCAGCACGGTGCTGTCCAGCCGGACCGGGACGAGCAGCGCGCGGTCCGGCCCGACCGCCGCGTCGCAGGCGGCGTCGTAGGCGGCGAGGCCCTGCTCCGCGGTGAGCGCGCCGATGCCGCCACGGTTCATCCGCGCCCGGTCGAGGTCGCTGAGCGCGCCGGCCATGCCGGTGGCGGTGTCCCACATCCCCCAGGCGAGGGACGTCGCCGCCAGGCCGCGGGCCCGGCGGAACGCCGCGAACGCGTCGAGGAACGTGTTGGCCGCCGCGTAGTTCGCCTGCCCCGCCGTGCCCAGCAGACCCGACACCGACGAGAACAGCACGAAGGCGTCGAGGTCATGCTCCAGCGTCGCCTCGTGCAGGTTGACGACCGCGTCGACCTTCGCCCGCAGCACCGTGTCCAGCCGCGCCGGGGTCAGCGAGCCGACCAGGCCGTCGTCCACCACTCCCGCCACGTGCACCACGGCCCGGACGGGTACCCCGACCAGCGCCTGGTCCAGTTCGGTGCGGTCGGCGACGTCGCAGGTCAGCAGCCGCACCCGGGCGCCGGCCTCGGTCAGCTCCGACCACAGCTCCGGCGCCCCCGGCGCCGACGACCCGCGCCGGCTCAGCAGCAGCAGGTCCCGCACACCCCGTTCGTGCACCAGGTGGCGCACCAGCAGCGACCCGAGGCCACCGGTCGCCCCCGTCACCACCACCACGCCGTCGGTGGGCGCGTCCTGCGCGGACGTCTCCTGCGCGGTCGCGGCATCCGCGGACGGCGGTTCCGCGGAACCGCCGTCCGCGGGCACGGGAGTCGCGGGAACCGGGGTCGGGTCGGCGGTCACCCGCACCAGCCGCGGCACGGTGACCGTGCCGCCGCGGACGTGTGCCTGCGGCTCGGCGGCGGCGACGAGCGCCGGCAGGACGGCCCGGGAGGCCGGGTCACCGTCGACGTCGGTGATCGTGATCCGCCCGGGGTGCTCGCTCTGCACGGACCGCAGCAGCCCCCAGACCGCCGCGTGCGTCAGGTCGGTCACCGTGGCGCCGGCCGGGCCGGCGATCGCGCCGGCGGTGGTCACGACCAGGCCCGTGTCGGCGAACCGCCCGTCGGCCAGCCAGCGCTGGACGAGCGCGAGCATCCGCCGGGTCGCCGCGCCGACCGCCCCCGCGTCGACGGGGCGGTCCGGGTCGTCGGCGGCGGCGTCGGGCGGGCAGTCCACGACGAGGACGGCCGGCGCCGGCTGGCCGGCGTCGACCCGCGCGGCGAGCGCGTCGAGATCCGGGCAGACCTCCGATGGCAGACCCGCGGCCGGCTCGGCGCCGAGGAGGACCCAGCCCTCGTGCGGCGCGTCGGTGGTCGGCAGGTGCGGGTCCACCCAGTCGACGCCGAACAGCGACTGCCCGCCGCCCTCCGTCGACGCGCGGACCTGGTCGTCGGTGACCGGCCGCAGCGCCAGCGACCCGACGGTGACCACGGCGGCACCGGTCTCGTCCATCGCGACCAGGCCGACCCGGTCGGCGCCGGTCAGCGTCAGGCGCACCCGCAGCGCGGCGGCGCCGACCCGGTGCAGGTCCACGCCGCTCCAGGCGAACGCCATCCGGGCCTGGTGGCTCCCGGGCGCCTCGGCGAGCGCGACGCCGTGCAGCGCCGCGTCGAGCAGGGCCGGGTGCAGCCGGAACCGGCCGGCCTCGACGGACTCGCTCTCCGGCAGGCTCACCTCGGCGTAGACGTCGTCGCCGAGCCGCCAGGCGGCCGTCAGGCCGCGGAACGACGGGCCGTAGCCGAAGCCGACGTCGTCGAGCCGGTCGTAGAACCCATCCAGGGGCAGTGCCACCGCACCGGCCGGCGGCCACGCGGCGACGTCGGCGAGATCGGCCGGGGCGGCGGGGTCGGCGGGCTCCGCCGGGACGTCAGCCGCCGGCGCGAGCAGGCCGGCGGCGTGCAGCGCCCACGGCTCGTCGGCGAGCGCCCCCTCCGGCCGGGAGTGGATGGTCACCGGACGGCGGCCGTACCCGTCGGCCGCGCCGGTCACCACCTGGAGCTGGACGCCGCCGGTGGCCGGGACGAACAGCGGTGCCTGGGCGGTGAGCTCGTCGAGCACCGGCGTGCCGACCTGCTCGCCGGCGCGCAGCGCGAGCTCGACCATGGCGGTGCCGGGCAGGACGGCCGTGCCGAGCACCGTGTGCTCGGCCAGCCAGGGGTGGGTCGGCACGGACAGCCGGCCGGTGAACACCGTGCCGTCGGCATCGGCGAGCGCGACCACCGCGCTGATCATCGGATGGTCGGTCGCGAGCTGGCCCAGGCCGGCGGCGTCGGTGAACGCGGCGGCGTCCGGCCGCGGCCAGTAGGTCGCGTGCTGGAAGGGATAGGTCGGCAGGTCGATCCGCTGGCCGGCAGCGCCCGCGTACAGGGCGCTCCAGTCGACGGTGGCGCCGTGGGTGTGCAGCCGGGCCAGCGTGGTGAGCAGGGTGCCCACCTCGTCCCGCTCGCGGTGCAGGACGGCGGCGCACAGCCGGCCGGCCGCGCCGGCCGGCGCGGCACCGTCCGCCGTGGCCCCGGGCAGCGGGTCACCGAGGAGCGCGTCGAGCGCGTCCTCGGTCATCGCGGTGAGGGTCGAGTCCGGGCCGAGCTCCAGGAACCGGATCGTCTCCAGCCCGGCCAGGGCGGCGACGGCGTCGGCGAAGCGGACCGGCCGGCGGACCTGCTCCACCCAGTAGGCGGGGTCGGTCCACTCGCCCGGCCGCACCGCCCGGCCGGTGACGGTGGACACCGCGGCCAGGGTGGGCTCGGCGAAGCGCAGCCCACGCACCACGGTCTCGAACTCGGCGAGCATCGGGGTCATCAGCGACGAGTGGAAGGCGTGGCTGACCCGCAGCCGGCTGGTCCGCCAGCCGCGCGCGGCGGCGAGCCCGGCGAAGGCGTCGACCGCGCCGGCCGGGCCGGAGACGACGACCGCCCGCGGCCCGTTGACCGCGGCGATGTCTAGCGGCCCCGCGCCGCCCTCGCCCGGGGCCGTCATGCCCGCGAGCACCTCGGCGACCTGCTTCTCGGTGGCCTGCACGGCGATCATCGCGCCGCCGGCCGGCAGCGCCTGCATCAGCCGGCCGCGGGCGAGGACGAGCGTCGCGGCGTCGGCCAGGTCGAGCACGCTGGCGGCGTGCGCGGCGGCCACCTCGCCGATCGAGTGGCCGGCGACCGCGTCCGGGGTGATCCCCCAGCCGCGCAGCGTCTCCAGCAGGGCGACCTGCAGCGCGAAGATGGCCGGCTGGGCGTAACCGGTGCCGTCGAGCCGCGCCGGCTCGTCGAGCAGGACGGTGCGCAGCGGCCGGTCCAGGTGCGGGTCGAGCTGCGCGCACACCCGGTCGAAGGCCGCGGCGAACTCGGGGAACCGGGTGTAGAGGCGCTGTCCCATTCCCGGGCGCTGGCTGCCCTGGCCGGTGAACAGCAGTGCCAGCCGGCCGCGGGCGGCGACCCCCCGGGTCAGGCCGACGCCGGCTTCGTCGACGGCGAGCGCGGCGAGCGCCTGGGTGAGCGTCTCGCGGTCGTCGGCGAGCACGACGGCCCGGTGCTCGAACACGGCGCGCCCGGTGGCGAGCGACCAGCCCAGGTCGGCGGGGTCGAGCTGCGGGCGGTCCTGGACGTGGGTGAACAGCTGCTGGGCCTGCGTCCGCAGCGCGTCGGCGTCCCGCCCGGACAGCACGACCGGCAGCGTCCCGCGTCGGTCCGACGCCGGTTCCGCGGCGCCGTCCGGTTCCGCGGAACCGGACGGCTCGGCGTCCGCCGGGGGCGCCTCTTCGATGATCATGTGGACGTTGGTGCCGCTCACGCCGAACGAGGAGACGCCGGCGCGGCGCGGCCCGGCGGCCCGCGGCCACGGCCGCGCCTCGGTGAGCAGCCGCACGGCGCCGGCGGACCAGTCCACGTGCGGGCTCGGCTCGTCCGCGTGCAGTGTCCTGGGCAGGATGCCCTCGCGCATCGCGAGGATCATCTTGATCACCCCGGCGACGCCGGCGGCGGCCTGGGTGTGCCCGATGTTCGACTTCACCGAGCCGAGCCACAGCGGCCGGTCGGCGGGCCGGTCCTGGCCGTAGGTGGCGAGCACCGCCTGGGCCTCGATCGGGTCGCCGAGGCGGGTGCCGGTGCCGTGGGCCTCGACGACGTCCACGTCGGGGACGGCGAGGCGGGCGTTCGACAGCGCCTGGCGGATCACCCGCTGCTGCGACGGGCCGTTCGGCGCGGCCAGGCCGTTGCTGGCGCCGTCCTGGTTGACCGCGCTGCCGCGGATCAGGCCGAGCACCGGATGGCCGAGCCGGCGGGCCCGGGAGAGCCGTTCGAGCAGCAGCAGCCCGACGCCCTCGGCGAGCCCGAAGCCGTCGGCGGCGGCGGAGAACGCCTTGCAGCGCCCGTCGCGGGCGAGCCCGCGCTGGCGGCTGAACTCGGTGAACGCGCCGGGGGTGGTCATCACGGTCACGCCGCCGGCCAGCGCCAGCCCGCACTCGTCCTGGCGCAGCGCCTGCGCGGCGAGGTGCAGCGCGACCAGCGACGACGAGCAGGCGGTGTCGATGGTGACGGCGGGCCCCTCCAGCCCGAGCGCGTAGGAGACCCGGCCGGAGATCACCGCCGCGGTGGTGCCGGTGACGAGGAAACCCTCGGCGGACTGCGCGGCGCCGCCGAGCAGCCGGGTGTAGTCCTGGTTGTTGGAGCCGACGAAGACGCCGGTGCGGCTGCCGCGCACCGTGGTCGGGTCGATGCCGGCCCGTTCGAACGCCTCCCAGGCCACCTCGAGGACGTGCCGCTGCTGCGGGTCCATCGCGAGGGCCTCGCGCGGGCTGATGTCGAAGAAGGCGGCGTCGAACTCGCCGGCACCGGCGAGGAAGCCGCCCTCGGAGACGTAGGTGGCACCGGGCTGGTCGGGGTCGGGGTGGTTGAGCGCGTCGAGATCCCAGCCGCGGTCGGCGGGCGGGCGGGCGATGCCGTCGCGGCCCTCGTGCACCAGGCGCCACAGGTCGTCCGGCGAGGCGACGTCGCCGGGGTAGCGGCAGGCCATGCCGATGATCGCGATCGGCTCCTGGTCGGCCGACTCCGCCTCGCGCAGCCGCTCCCGCGTCTGGTGCAGATCGGCGGTCACCCGCTTGAGATAGTCAAGGAGTTTCTCTTGGTCCACCATCTCGAAGCCTCACCAGGGTCGGTCGGACGAACAGGGCACGACCCGTTCGCCCTTCAGGTCGCCGGGAACTGCACGATCAGCCTGCGGCGGCGGGCGGCCGGCCTTTTGCCGCCCGCTATACCGGCGACACGAGGGAATGGCGCCCACAGGGATTCTGGGACCACTACTGTCCAGCCGAAACTATTCAGGGGAACCCCACCCGACAACCCCTAGGGTGCCCCTAGCAATCAATGCGGGTAGCGGTCAGGAAATACCAAGCTCATTGTCGATGAAACTGAGGATTTCATCCGCGCTGGCCGCCTGGAGCCGGTCCGCCACGGACGGCGCGGCCGTCTCGTCCTGGGAGTCGTTCCACCTCGCCAGCAGCCCCTGCAGCCGCATGGTTATGCGCATCCGGGCGGCGGTGTCGTCGGCACCGGCGGCTGCCAGCGCGTCCTCGATCTGGTCCAGGCCGGCGAGAACGGTTTCCGCGGCATTCACCGCACCGTCACTCAGACCGGCCCGGACGAATTGCGCGACGGCCGACGGCGAAGGATGGTCGAACACCACCGTGGCCGGAAGGACAAGCCCGGTGGCCGCGTTCAGCCGGTTCCGGAAATCTATCGAGGTGAGCGAGTCGAAGCCGAATTCCTTGAACGGCCGGGCGGCGTCGATCGCCGCCGGGTCGGCATACCCCAGCACCGCGGCGGCATGCGCCTGGACGAGCTGCACCAGGATCTGCTCGTGCTCGCCGGCCGGCGCCGCGGCCAGCCGGCGGCGCAGCTGCGCACCCGCGTCGGCACCCGCCGCCGGGTCGGCCGCCGCCCCGGCGGCGCGCAGCCGCCGGACGGCCGGCAGGTCCTCGATCAGCGGCCGGCGCCGGGCGATCCCGAACGCGGGCGCGAACACCGCCCAGTCGACGTCCGCGACGGCGAGGAACGTCTCGCCCGCGCCGACCGCCTGCGCCAGCGCGGCGAGCGCCGCCGCCGGGTCCATCGCCCGCAGCCCGCGCCGGCGCATGTACTCCTCGCCGCCGATCGCCGCGGCCATCCCGGCGCCGTCCCACAGGCCCCAGGCGATCGACGTCACCGGCAGGCCGCGGCGGCGGCCCTGCTCGGCGAGGGCGTCGAGGGCGGCGTTGGCGGCGGCGTAGCCACCCTGGCGGGCGCTGCCCCAGACCCCGGCGTTGGACGAGAACAGCACCACCGCGTCCAGCGCCGCCGCATCCGGGGGCTCCGGGGCGAGCAGGTCGAGCAGGTGGGCGGCGCCGGTGACCTTGCCGGAGCGGGTCCGCGCCAGTTCGTCCGGGGTGATGTCGGCCAGCGGGGTCAGCGGCAGCACGCCGGCCGTGTGGAAGACCGACCGGACCTGCTCGCCGGCCGCCGCGAGGCCGGCGAGCAGGTCGGCGAGCGCGGCGCGGTCCGCGGTGTCGCAGGCGGCGATCGTGACCCGGGCGCCGAGCCCGGTCAGCTCCGCGCGCAGCTCGGCCGCGCCCGCGGCGGACGCACCCTGCCGGCTGGTGAGCACCAGGTGCTCGGCCCCCGCCGCGGCCGCCCACCGGGCGACATGACCTCCGAGCGCGCCGGTACCACCGGTGACCAGCACCGTCCCGCGCGGCCGCCAGTCAGCCGCCGCCGGGGCGGCGGATGCCGGGCCTTCGGCTGCCGATGCTGCCGGAGTCGTGGGTGCCGAAGTCGGGGCTGCCGGGGCCGGGGCCAGGCGGCGGGCCAGGATTCCGGTGCCGCGGACGGCGATCTGGTCCTCGTCGTCGAGCCCGGCGAGGACAGCGGCGATCCGTTCGCCCGCCCGGGTGTCGAGCGCCGCCGGCAGGTCGAGCAGGCCGCCCCAGCGCTCAGGATGCTCCAGGCCGATGACCCGGCCGATCCCCCAGACCTCCGCGGGGGCGACCGCGGCGGGCGGGTCGGCGGCGAGGGCCGCGACCGCGCCCTGGGTGACGATCCACAGCGGGACGTCCAGGCCGGCGTCACCGAGCGCCTGCGCGGCGAGCAGGGTGCCCGCCACCATGGGCACGGCGGCATCCGCCGGCTCACCGAAGTCCACCGCGCCGTCGGTCGGTGTGGCACGTGGGAGGGCCAGCAGGGAGAGCACGCCGACGGGCGGGTCCTGGGCGGTGCCGCGCCCGCGTAGCCGCGCGGCCAGCTCGGCGCGGTCGAGGCCGCCGTCCAGCACGAGCCGCTCCGGGTGGGCCCCGTGCCGGCGCAGCAGGTCGGTCAGCGGGCCCGCCGCCGCCGTGTTGTCCGCCGCGACGAGGACCAGCCAGGTGCCCGGGAGCCGGGCCGGTTCCGGCTCGGCCAGCGGACGCCAGGCCATCCGGTAGCGCCAGGCGTCGAGCCGGGAGCGTTCGCGCTGGCCGCGCCGCCAGGTCGCCAGCGCCGGCAGCACGCCGTCGAGCGCACCCTCCTCGAGGCCGAGCTCGGCGGACAGGCCGGTCGCGTCCCGCGCCTCGACCGCGGTCCAGAAGCTCTCCTCGGCGCCGCCGTCCGGGCTGGCGGGCGCGGGGTCGTCGCCGGTGAGCCCGTCGGTGAGCCAGAAATGCCGATGCCGGAACGCGTACGTCGGCAGCTCGGGCAGGTCGCGCGCCGGCCGTCCGGGGAAGATCGTGGACCAGTCGACCGGTAGCCCCTGGACGTACGCCTCGGCCAGCGAGCGGGCCTGCCGGGCCGGGCCGTCCTCGCCGCGGCGCAGCGTGCCGAGCACGGCCGCCTCGACGCCGGCGGCCTCGACCGTCTCGCGCAGCGGGACCATCAGCACGGGGTGTGGGCTGACCTCGGTGAAGTGCCGGAACCCCGCCGCCAGCAACCGCTCCGTGGCGGCCGCGAACAGCACCGGCCGGCGCAGGTTCTCATACCAGTAGCCCCCGTCGACCCCGGCGACCACCGGCTCACCGGTCACCGTCGAATACCACGGCACCACCGGCGCCCGGCCCTCGACATCAGCCAGCTCCTCGCCCAACCGCTCCCGGACCGCCTCCACCTGCGGCGAATGCGACGCNTAATCCACGTCGATCACCCGGGCCCGCACCTCCCGACCCGCACACCACCCNACCAGCCGCTCCACCGCGTCCCGCTCACCGGCCACCACGACCTGACCCGGACCGTTCACCGCAGCCACGCTCACCCCGGGCCAGTCACCCAGCCATTCGGCCGCGGTCCGCGCCGAAACGCTCACCGACGCCATCGCGCCGACCCCGGCCAGTTCCCGCAGCGCGGCCGACCGCAACGCGACGACCTTCGCCCCATCCCGCACCGACAAAGCCCCCGCCACCACCGCCGCCGCGATCTCCCCCTGCGAATGCCCCACCACCGCCGCCGGCACCACCCCGAACGACCCCCACCACCCCGCCAACGACACCATCACCGCCCACAACAACGGCTGCACCACCTCCACCCGATCCACCACCGCACCCGCACGCAACAGATCCACAGCCGAGAAATCAACGAACTCCGCCAGAGCCGCGTCACACTCCGCCATCCGCGCCGCGAACACCGGCGACGCCTCCAGCAAAGAAGCCGCCATCCCCGCCCACTGACCACCCTGACCCGGGAAGACGAAAACCACACCACCGGCCGGGCCGGCGATGCCCGAGACGACGTCGGCGGAAGGGACGCCCTCGGCCAGCGCGCGCAGGCCGGCCGGGTCCAGGGCTACCGCCCGGTGTTCCAGCGCGGCCCGGCGGGTCAGCGCCGCGCCGACCGCCGCCGGCGGCAGGTCCGGGTGGTCCCGCAGGAACGCCGCCAGCCGCGCGGCCTGGGCGCGCAGCGCCGCCGGCTCCCGGGCGGCGAGCGGCAGCAGTGCCGCCGGCCCGCCACCCGTGGACGACGCCGTCCCGGCCGGGCCGACGCCGACGCCGACGCCGACGCCGACGCCGACGCCGACGCCGTCGGCCGCGGGGTCGTCCGCGGGGTCGGGCTGTTCGAGGATCACGTGGGCGTTGGTGCCACTGATGCCGAACGAGGAGACGGCGGCCCGGCGCGGGCGGTCCATCTCCGGCCAGGCACGCTCCTCGGTCAGCAACGCCACCGTCCCCGGCGACCAGTCGATGTGCGGTGACGGCGCGTCCACGTGCAGCGTCCGCGGCAGCACCCCCGCCCGCAACGCCATGATCATTTTGATCATGCCGGCCACACCCGCGGCCGCCTGCGTGTGGCCCAGGTTCGACTTCACCGAGCCGAGCCAGAGCGGCCGGTCGGCCGTCCGCTCCCGCCCGTAGGTGGCGAACAGCGCCTGCGCCTCGATCGGGTCGCCGAGCCGGGTCCCCGTCCCGTGCGCCTCCACGACGTCGACGTCGGCGGCGCTCAGCTGGCCGTCGGCGAGCGCGGCGCGGATCACCCGCTGCTGGGACGGGCCGTTCGGGGCGGTCAGCCCGTTGCTGGCACCGTCCGAGTTCACCGCGCTGCCCCGGACCACGGCCAGGATCCGGTGCCCGTTGCGGCGGGCGTCGGACAGCCGCTCGACCAGGAGCGCGCCGACGCCCTCGGACCAGCTCGAACCGTCGGCGGCGGCGGCGAAGGGCTTGCACCGGCCGTCCGCCGCCGCCGCGCCCTGCCGGCCGATCTCCACGAACGTGCCGGGGTTCGCCATCACCGTCACCCCACCCACCAACGCCATCTCACACTCACCAGCCCGCAACGCCTGCGCCGCCAGATGCAACGCCACCAACGACGACGAACACGCCGTGTCCACCGTCACCGCCGGACCCTCNAGACCAAACGAATACGCCACCCGCCCCGACACCACACTCC
>NZ_KB891213.1 GCF_000373365.1 Parafrankia discariae | reverse complement strand
GCCCACAGACCGGCCCGGGTCCAGTCCTGGAACCGGCGGTGCGCTGTGGGGACCGAGACCCCGAACTCGGCCGGTAGGTGCCGCCAGGCACATCCCGCGGTCAGCACGTAGACCACCGCGGTGAACACCGCCCGATCGGCAATCGGTGCGGTCCCGCCACCTTGCTGGCGGGGCTCGAACCGGGGTAGCAGCGGTTCCACCAGCGCCCACAGATCGTCGGGGACCAGCCGCACCGCCAGGCTGTTCTCCATCACATCCATGATCAGATATGTACCCAGCGCCCCCACACGAGACACGCACTTAGACAGAATGCTTCACCGGCAGCTGATCCGACCGGCGCTGGCCGGCTCACGGACGAGGACGTCCTCGTCGTCGCGGTCACCGGGGGTGGCGACCCGGCGGAGCTCGGGCCGCTTCCGGCCAACGCGAGGGTGGAGCGGTTCATCCCCTTCGACCGGCTGCTGCCGCAGGTCGACGTTTTCGTCGCCAACGGCGGCTATGGCGGTGTGCAGCTCGCGCTCTCGCACGGGGTCCCGATCGTCGGCGCCGGCAGAACCGAGGACAAGATCGAGGTCAATGCCCGGTGGCCGCGTCTGGTGTGGGGCTGGACCTGCGTACCCAGACCCCGGAGCCGGAGGTGATCCGTGGCGCTGTCTCGACGGTTCTCGCCGACTCCCGGTACGCCACCGCCGCGCGCCGGATGCAGGCCGAGATCGTGCGGGCGGGACGTGAGACCCGGGCGGCCGAGCTGCTCGAACAGCTGGCCGGAGGTGCGACCGGGAGCCACGTCGCTGATCCGCGCAGGCACGGCCGGGCGCCGCTGCACGGATCCGCTGTGGTCGGCTCACCGTAAGGTGAGGCGTTATGAAGGTCGAAGTCTGGTCCGACATCGTCTGCCCGTGGTGCTACATCGGCAAGCGGCGACTGGAGAAAGCGCTCGCCCGGTACGAGCACGCCGGCGAGGTCGAGGTCGTCTGGCGTAGCTTCCAGCTCGACCCGGCGCAGCCGCGCGGCGAGAACATCCCGACGTCCGAGATGCTCGCCCGCAAGTACGGCGTCACCGCGCCCGAGGTCAGGGCCATGAACGACCGGGTCAGCACGCTGGCCGCCGAGGAGGGTCTGACCTACCACCTCGACCGGGCCGTCACCGCCAACACCTTCGACGCGCACCGCCTCGTCCACTTCGCCGCCACGCTCGACCTCGCCGGCGCGCTGGAGGAACGGCTGATGCGCGCCACCCTGGTGGACGGCGTGGCCGTCGACGACCTGGACACCCTCGTCCGGCTGGCCGCCGAGGTCGGCCTACCGGCGGACGGCGCCCGCGAAGTCCTCGACGGCGACGCGCACGCCGGTGACGTCCAGGAGGACCTCCGTCAGGCCCGCGCGCTCGGCATCAGCGGCGTGCCGTTCTACGCCGTCGACCGCACCTACGGCATCTCCGGTGCCCAACCGGTCGAGACCCTCCTCGACACCCTGCGCGGCGCGTCGTCCCCCGTCGCGTCCTGACCCGGTGACCGGCCGCCCTGTTCGGGGCCGGGCCGGTCACCGGGGCGTGTACACGGTCTTCTACCGGGGCGTGTACACGTCCGGCCAGGGCGCGGCGGGCATGGCGGCGCCGATGCGGAACGAGGGGTGCGGCGGCTGGTTGTAGGCGGTGTTCTGCCAGGCCACGGCCACCCGGTACTGCGGGTCGTGCATCAGGGTGACGATGCGCCGGTCGGTGGCGATGGGCGTCGAGTAGACGCGCAGCGCGGAGCTGTCAGCTGTCGGCTGTCGGCTGTCGGCTGTCGGCCAGATCACCTCCTCGCGCCAGTCACCGAACAGGTCGGCGGACAGGGCCGGCGTCGCCTTCGTCCCGTTGTTGGCCACGGCCCCGCTGGCGGTGAGCAGCCGGGTCTCGCCGGACGGCCCGTACTTGTCGATTTTCGTCCGGTCGAGCAGCTCACGCACCGGATCGCCGTCCCACCAGACGAGGAAGTTCGTCGAGGACGGCTTGCGGCCGACCACCTGGCCGGCCGGGTCGAGGATCCCGTCGCCACCGGACGCCGACCACGACTCGGCGCCGGGGCTGCCGTCCCAGATGTCGTCGGACACGCCCCGGCCGTTGTCGCCGTTCGGCGGGGTCGTCCACAGGATCTGCCCGGTCGCCGCGTCGGCCAGCCACGAGCTGGGTTTGCTGGCGCCCTCGTCGATCTTGAACACCTCGAGGCCGGGGCGCGCCGGGTCGAGGTCGCCGACGTGCATCGCGTCACCGTGCCCGTTGCGGGTGTTCCACAGGCCGGTGCCGTCGTCGTCGACCGCCATCGACCCGTAGACGATCTCGTCGCGGCCGTCCCGGTCGACGTCGGCGACGGCGAGGTTGTGGTTGCCCTGGCCCGCCCACGCCGAGCCGGCGGCGTCGCGGCGGGCAGAGTCATCCGACTCACGTGTTCCTTCTCCTTCACCCCCACCCCGGGCCGCGTATTGCCCACCTCGCGCTAGATGACCCCAACCTCTTTTCATCGGATTTCAGCTACTTTACGACAGCAAATTGTTCAATTGGTTTTCCAAATCGCGCGGACTGGTCAAGGGGAACCGGCCGGCACCCGTTCAGAGTCAACCGCCGATGACCTTGCGATACTCGCGTGGGCCGTCGTAGTCGTTCACCGCGTAGTGCCAGGTGGCCTGGTTGTCCCAGATCACGAAGTCTCCCGGCTTCCAGCCGAAGCCCACGGTGTAGTTCGGGGAGGAGGCGTGGGCCAGGAGGAACGGTAGGAGGGCTTCTCCCTCGGCCGGGCTGATTCCGGTCAGGCGGAGGGCCGACGAGCTGAGGAAGAGCCCCTTACGACCGGTGCGGCGGTGTGCGCGCACCACCGGGTGCTCGATGGTCTCGGTCACCGGCGGCCGGTTGTAGGTCCCGTCCCCGGGGTAGGCGCTGTACACGGCGTTGACCGATTCCAGGAGCAGCTTGAAGGGCTCGGACAGGCCGCCGTACGCCGCCTGCAGATCGGCCCACAGCGTGTGGCCACCGATCTCCGGCACGACCTGATAGGTCAGTGACTCGCTGTTGAACGGCGGGTTCCGCCAGGTGCCGCCGACATGCCACGTCGCGGCCGTGCCCGCCTTCTCGAGGCTGAAGACGTACACCAGCCGGTTGTCCTCGTGGCGATACAGCCACTGGGGATGGTCGAACGGCTCATCGAAGATCTGCACTGCCTGCACGTGCGCGTCCGGTGAGAGGTTCTGGCCACGGAAGACCAGAACCTTGTGCTTCCAGAAATCCTCGCGCAGCGCTTCGGCGGTGGCGGCGTCGACGCCACCCACCAGGTCGACACCGAGGATCTCGGAGCCGAGCACCGGACTGGCCCGGCGGATTTCGTAGGGTGCGGTTCGGGTGGCGGTCACCGTGCCCCCTCTCTGAACGGGACATCTGGAACTCGATCGCGGGCAGGTCTCATCGGGGCGACCGGGCCTGGACCGCGGACCAGCGACTGGGCGGCCGGGGCAGACCGAGGTTCTCGCGCAGTGTTCGGCCGGAGTACTCGCTGCGGAACAGGCCACGGCGGCGCAGCTCCGGAATCACCAGGGTGGCGAAGTCGTCGAGCGTGTCCGGGAGGTAGGGGAAAATGACGTTGAAGCCGTCCGCGCCGCGGCCCTCGAACCATTCCTGGATGTGGTCCGCGATCGACTCCGGAGTACCGACGATGGTCCTGGTGTCCCGGGCGAGCTGTCGGGCCAGCTGGCGGATGGTCAGGCCGCCGGCCCGGGCCCGCTCGACGAGGTGCCGCTGGGCGCTGCGGCTCTGGTTGGACGCCGGCAGATCCGGCAGCGGCCCGTCCAGCGGATGGGCGGTCAGGTCGACGCCGCCGAGCCAGTAGGCGAGGTCCGCCAGCGCGACGCGCGGGTCCAGCAGGGAGGTCAGCCGGGCGAGCTTGTCCTCGGCCTCGCCGATCGTGCGACCCACGACCGTCGACAGGCCGGGCAGCACCACCACCTCGTCCGGGTTCCGGCCGGCCGCCCGGACGCGTGCCTTCAGGTCGGCGTAGTACGCCTGCGCGTCCGCCAGGTCGGGATGCTGGGTGAACACGACGTCGGCGACCGGGGCGGCCAACGCGCGACCGGCGTCCGACGCGCCGGCCTGCACGATCACCGGGCGGCCCTGCGGCGGCCGCGGCATGTTGAGCGGCCCGGTCACCGCGAAGTGCTTCCCACGGTGGTCGAGGCGGTGCGGCGTGGCCTCGCCGAAGTGGACGCCGCTCTTTCGGTCATGAGAAAAGGCGTCGTCGTCGAAGCTGTCCCACAGGCCGGTGACGACGTCGAAGAACTCTGCGGCGCGTTCATAACGCAGTTCGTGGTCCAGGTGCCGTTCGAGGCCGAAATTACGCGCTTCGGCGTCGTTGAGCGACGTGACAACGTTCCAGCCGGCCCGCCCGCCGCTGAGGTGGTCGAGGGAGGCGAAGGCGCGGGCCAGCTGGTACGGCTCGTTGTACGTTGTGGAGGCGGTAGCGATCAGTCCGATCCGGCTGGTCGCCGTCGCGAGGGCCGCGATGAGCGTGGTCGGCTCGAAGGAGTCGTTGACGACCGAGACCCGGCTCAGCACCTCCTGGTCGGCGAACGGCACGCCGACCAGGTCCGCGAAGAAGACCGCGTCGAACTTCGCCCGCTCGGCGGTGCGCGCCAGCTCGATCACATGGCGGATGTTCACTCCCGCGTCGGCCACCGTGGCCGGATGCCGCCAGGCGGCGAGGAACTCCCCCGGCGGTTTGAGGAACGCGTTCAGATGGAGCTGGCGCGGGCGCGGCTGCGGCTGCGGGCGCGACTGATCCGGCGACGTGGCGGTCATCTCGCGGTCGGCCCGGCCTCGGTGGTGGTCGGCCCGGCCTCGACGACAGCCGGCTCGGCGCGCGGGCTCGGTGGCCGCGGGAGGCCCAGATGCCCACGCAGCGTGGTCTCCTCGTACTCTGCGCGGAACAGCCTGCGGCGACGTAGCTCGGGCACGACGTGGTCGACGAAGTCCTCGGCCGAGCCGGGCAGACGGGGAAATCTGACGTTGAAGCCGTCGGCCGCCCGGGCGCGGAATCAGCGCTCGATGTGGTCGGCGACCGTCCCGGGCGTGCCGACGACAGAGGAGACGGCGGCGAACCGCGGTTCCACCTCGCGGAGCGTCAGGTTCTCCTGCCCGGCGAGGTCCGGAGGCGGCGGCTCCCGCAGCTCGTCGAGCCGGGCCCGGGCCTCGGCCTCGGTGCTCGCGACGTGGGGGGCGAGCACCGGCCAGATCAGAACGTTGTCGGGGTCGCGGCCGTGCGCCGCCGCTCGCCCCTTGAGATCGGTGCAGAAGGCCCGCGCGCCCGCCAGCGATGTCGGCGCCGTGCAGATGACCTCGCCGTGCCGGGCGGCGAAGTCCCCGCCGGTCTCCGACGCCCCGACCTGGAAGATCACCGGGGCGCCCTGGGGTGGCCGGGAGATGTTCAGCGGCCCGCGGACCGTGAAGTGCTCCCCCGCGTGGTGCGGCGTGCGCAGCCCGGCGGGCTCGTAGTAGATGCCACGGGCTCGATCACGGACGACCGAGCCGTCGGTGAAGCTATCCCAGAGCCCGCGGACGACCTCGACGAACTCCTCGGCCCGCCGGCGGCGCAGGGCAGGGTCGAGATGGGTGTCACGACCGAAGTCGCCCGCCTCCCATGGGTCGGTCGAGGTCACCGCGTTCCAGCCGGCGCGGCCGCCCGACAGGTGGTCGAGTGAGGCGAGTTTCCGGGCAATGTGAAAAGGCTCGTTGTCGGTGGTGGTCGCCGTCGCGACCAGGCCGATCCGCTCGGTCACCGTCGAGAGCGCGGCCAGCAGGGTGAACGGCTCGAAGTGGCCGGCGCGGACGGTGCGCCGCGGCGGGTCCGGATCATGGCCCCAGCTCGCGACGACGTCCGCGATGAACAGCGCGTCGAAGGTGCCGCGTTCCAGCGTCCGGGCGAGGCTGATGTGGAAAAGCAGGTCCAGCTGCCCGTCCGGTGGTGCGGGCGGATGGCGCCAGGCCGCGCCGTGCCCTCCCGCGCCGTGCAACAACGCCCCGAACGTCAGCCGCCGCGGCCTGCCCACCGTTCGGTCACCCGCCCCGGTTCGCACCTGGACATTCATCGGACAGCCCCGACCACACCGCCAATGCTCGCCACGGCACCGCCTGTCTGACCGCTCGGGGCTTTCCTCACGCGGGCACCGCCGGACCAGCGGACTCACCGATCGTCGCATCGTGGGGTAAGCACCGTCAACCACCCGGACAATTTACTACCGGCTTACTTCCCAAATGTTTCTCCTCTTTGAACGCGAAGAGGCCGTGCCATCCGGCGGAAAGCAGAAAGAAGCGATCGGAGCGGCGATCCCGCCACTACAAAGCGGACTGCGGGTTATCCTCGTAGATACGGAAACAACCCGACCCTTCACGACTACCGGGAATCCATGTCTACTCGCGCCAAAACCATGATCGATTTGACCCGGCCTGATAGTTTTCAAACTCTTGAGTGACACTCCGGAGAATCGCTTCGGGAAGACTCACCGCACAGGGTGACCTCAACGCGTCGCGGGTGTCGCGCAGGCATCGCCCTGTCCGAGGAGGATCCGTCGTGGCCCGCTTCCTGTTCGCCACGGTCCCGGCCGTCGGCCACACCGTGCCCGCGCTGCCCGTCGCCCGCGCCCTGATCGAACGTGGCCACACCGTGCGCTGGTACACCGGCGGTGCCTTCGCCGAAAAGATCGCAGCCGTCGGTGCCGGCTTTCGCCCGATCACCGATCCCGACTTCGACTACAGCTTTTACAGCCTTGCCCAGCTGGAGCAGCACTTCCCCGGGCGTCAGAAGCTGTCCGGTCTGAAAAAGGTGCGGTTCGACCTGGTTCAGGGGCTCTCCAAGCCGGTCCCGAACCAGGTTCGGGACCTGACGGCGCTGCTGCGGGAGGAGCCGGCCGACGCGGTGGTCACCGACACCGCCTTCATCGGCGGGATACTCCTCCAGGAGCTGGGCGGACCGCCGCTGGCCGGGTTCGGCATCACCGTCCTTCCCTTCCCCAGCAGGGATCTCGCGCCCTTCGGTATGGGCCTGGCGCCGGCCACCGGCCCACTGGGCCGGCTGCGCAACAGGACGCTGGCCGGCTTCACCAACCAGGTGGTGTACCGGCCGGTGGCCAACGAGATCAACCGGGCCAGGCGGATGTTCGGCCTTCCCCCCGCGAGCGGGGCGATTTTCTCCTATCCGCTGGCCACTCGGCTCTACCTGCAGTTCAGTCCACCCAGCTTCGAATACCAGGTCTCGGATCCACCCGGCCAGATCGCCTTCGTCGGGCCGCCACGGCCGCCGGTGGACCCCGCGTGGGAGCCGCCGTCCTGGTGGCACGAGCTGTCCGGGCGGCGGGTCGTCCTCGTCACCCAGGGCACCGTCGCCACCCACGCCGATCAGCTGATCCGGCCCGCGCTGGCCGGGCTCGCGGACGAGAACGTCCTCGTCGTCGCGGTCACCGGAGGCGGCGACCCGGCGGAACTCGGGCCGCTGCCGGCCAACGCGCGGGTCGAGCGGTTCATCCCGTTCGACCAGCTGCTGCCCTGGGTCGACGTTTTCGTCACCAACGGCGGCTATGGCGGTGTGCAGCTCGCGCTCTCGCACGGCGTCCCGATCGTCGGCGCGGGCATGACCGAGGACAAAATGGAGGTCAACGCCCGGGTGGCCGCGTCCGGCGCCGGGGTGAACCTGCGCACCCAGACCCCGGGGCCGAACGCGATCCGCCGAGCCGTCGCGACGGTCCTCACCGACCCCCGGTACGCCGCCGTGGCCCGTCGGCTGCAGGTCGAGATCGCGCGGGCAGGACGCGAGACCCGGGCAGCCGAGCTGCTCGAACGGCTCGCCGGCGGATCGGCGACGGGCCGGCCCGAGCTGGTCTCAGGGACGACTGACGATCGGCTCCGCCTGGACCAGACGGCGCGGTAGATCCTGGGCACGGCCGCGCCGCCCGACCCGCATCCCCCACCGGCCTGCCGCGGCGGACTCCCGTAATGTCGATCCTCGCTCTTGGATCGTCTGGCCTTGGACGTCGGCCGCCCTTCGTTCCCGCCTCCCGGTCGATGCCCCAGAATTCGAATACACCTGGGACGAGTTCGTCGGACTGCCGTCCCGGCTGTCCGCCCAGGCCGACAGCCGGGACGCGCGCCGGCGGCTGATGGACGGCGTCCTGCTGCGCGGCTACGCCAGGGACTACCGCGGCGAACGCACCGCGCGGTCGGGCCGCCGTTTCTGGATCGAGGACACGACGATCTGGAACCTCCTCGACACCGAGGGCGTGCTCCACGGGCAGGCCGCACTCATCCGCGGCTGGTCCGACGTCTGACGTACGGCTCGCCGGCCGGCTCACGAAGGGTTCCGCGCGGACGCGGTGGACCTGATCCTCGGCATGGCTCCCGCCGTGGGTCTGCGCCGCACGCACCACCGGCGATCAGCCGGAGTACGGCGATCTCACGCCGCGGCCCCCTGGCCAGCCACGCCCGGCCGCGGCGGCACCGAGGCCGGTCGGCCCTCTCCCCGCACTGGCAGAGTCGACAAGGATGGGGCGGGCGGCCGTGGGGCCGCGAACGGGAAAGGCTGGGTTGGTGACGCAGACGGGAATCTTCGGCCTCGGCACGCCGGAGCACTGCTACCTGGAGTTCGATCTCCGTGACGGCGCGTCAGTCGCGGAGTTGGTGAAGGCGGTCGCCGCCCTGACCGGCCCGCTGTCGACCGGCGGCGGGGTCAACCTCGTCGTCGGTTTCCGCCCGGAGCTGTGGGCGCTCGTCGAGCCCGGCGGGCTGCCGCCGGGTGCGCGCGGCTTCGCCGAGCCCGTGGTGGGCGTCGAGGGCTTCCGGATGCCCGCCACCCAGCACGACGCGTGGGTCTGGGTCGCGGGAGGTGACCGCACCGCCGTCTTCAACAACACGCGGGATGTCGTCGCCGCGCTGGCCGGGATCGCGACGGTTGTCAGTGAGGTCACCGGGTGGCTGTACCAGCACGACCGTGACCTGACGGGGTTCATCGACGGCACGGAGAACCCCTCGCTGCTCGAGGCCGCCGCCGTCGCCGTGGTGGCGGAGGGCGCCGGAGCCGGCAGCAGTGTCGTCCTGATCCAGCAGTGGCGGCACGACTCGGACAGCTTCCAGGCGCTCCCCGTGGAGGAGCAGGAGCAGGTGATCGGCCGCACCAAGGCCGACAGCACCGAACTCGCCGAGGACGTGATGCCACCGACCTCGCACGTCTCCCGGACGGTCGTCGAGGAGGACGGCGCCGAGCTGAAGATCTTCCGCCGGAACACCGCCTTCGGCACGGTCACCGACCACGGCACCATGTTCGTCGGCTTCAGCAGTGAGCAGCGGCGCCTGGAGATCATGCTGCGGCGGATGGCCGGCAGCGACGACGGCCTGCGCGACGCGCTCACCCGCTACACGACGCCCGTCAGCGGCGCCTACTACTTCGTTCCGGCGGTGCCGGCTCTGGCCAGGTTCGCACCCGAGGACGAGGACGGCTGACCCCCGGGCACGCGGCGCTCGCCACCGTCGCCGGGCCCGTCACCGCGCGGTGTGGTTGCGACGCCACGGAACCGGTGGTCTCCTGGGCCGTGGGTA
The DNA here is from genome assembly GCF_000373365.1 of Parafrankia discariae. Taxonomy (NCBI): domain Bacteria; kingdom Bacillati; phylum Actinomycetota; class Actinomycetes; order Frankiales; family Frankiaceae; genus Parafrankia; species Parafrankia discariae. Next base: position 71,511 of record NZ_KB891213.1, on the reverse strand, counting down.
CCGACCCCGGCGGAGGAGGTGGCGGTGTTCGAGGAGGCGCAGTATTTCGCCCCTGTCGTGGAAAAGGCGGACGGGCAGGTCGAAGTCCGCCTGGCCAGCTCCCATCCGGGGGCGGCCGACCGCGAATACCAGGCCCGGCGTAATCAGATCGCCCAGCTCGCCCTGCGGTGGCGCCCCGGGCAGCCCGTTCCGCGGGTGGCGTACACCGAGGCCGAGCACGCGGTCTGGCGACTGGTCACCGGTGAGCTGGCGCTGGCCTACCGGGGGTGTGCCTGCGCCGAGTTCCTGCGCGGCGCGGCGCGCCTCGGCCTGCCCGCCGACCGGATCCCGCAGCTCGACGAGGTGAGCGGGCCGCTGCGCGAACTGACCGGTTTCCGTTATGTGCCCGCGGCCGGCCTCGTCGGGTTGCGGGAGTTCTACGGCTCGCTCGCCGACGGCGTCTTCCACGCCACGCAGTACCTGCGGCACCACACGGTGCCCTTCTACACCCCGGAACCCGATGTCATCCACGAGGTCGTCGGGCACGCGAACGCGCTGGCCAGCGACCGGTTCGCCGCGTTGTACCGGGCGGCCGGCGCGGCGGCCCGCCGCGCCGGGTCGACCGACGCGCTGCAGTTCATCTCCAAGGTCTTCTGGTTCACGCTGGAGTTCGGCACGGTCTACGAGAACGGTGATCTCAAGGCCTACGGCGCGGGAATCCTCTCCTCGTACGGAGAAATGGAGGAGTTCCGCTCCGTCCAGGTCCGCCCGCTGGACATCGCGGCCATGGGAACGACCGACTACGACATCACGAGATACCAGCCGGTGCTGTACGCGGCTGATTCCTTCGACCAGGTCGAGGATGTCGTCGGCGGCTTCTTCACCGGCTGCGACGACACCTCGATCGCGGGGCTTCGCATGACCGCGATCGACTGACCACGGCCGGCGGCCCGCGACCGGCTGACCGCGACCAGCTGACCGCGACCGGCTGACGGCGACCGAGCGACCGGCCGATCACGCCACGGGTGCACTCCCGCCGGCCCTACTATCGGGCCCGTGCGAATTCAGGTCCTCGGACCGGTAGAGGTGCTCCTGGGCGGTGTGCCGCTCGACCTCGGCCCGCCGAAACAGCGTGCGCTGCTCGCCCTTCTCCTGGCCGCCGGCGACACCGTCATCCCGGTCGAGACAATCATCGAACGGCTGTGGGACGGCCAGCCGCCGGCCAGCGCGACCGCCAGCCTGCAGGTGTACGTGTCGAATCTGCGCCGCCTGCTCGAGCCGGAGCGGGACCCGCGGGCGCGGGCGACCATGCTGGTGACCCGGGCGCCGGGGTACGCGCTGCGCACCGACACGGCGGAGGTCGACGCCCGGCGGTTCGTCACGGCGCTCGGCACGGCCCGCGGATCGCTGGAGGCCGGTCGGCCGGGCGAGGCGCTGCCTGTCCTCGACGCGGCACTGGCGCTGTGGCGCGGCGACGCCTACGCCGACGTGCGGGACGCGTCCTGGATCAGGCCGGAGGCCGGCCGCCTGGAGGAGCTGCGGCAGAGCGCCGGCGAGGACCGCGCGCGAGCGCTCGTCGAGCTGGGGCGGCACGACGAGGCCGCCGCCGACCTGGAGGCCCTGACCGCGCGCCATCCGCTCCGTGAGCGGGCCTGGGGGCTGTTCGCCCTCGCGCTCTACCGGTGCGGCCGATCGGCGGAGGCGCTCGCCGCGCTGCGGGCGGCGCGCGCCCACCTGGCCGAGGAGCTGGGCGTCGACCCCGGGCCGGAGCTCGCCGCCCTGGAACTGGCCGTCCTGCGCCACGACCCCGCGCTGGCCTGGTCCGGCGGCGTCCACGAGCCGCCCCCGGCGGCGCCGGCGCCCGCGCTGTCGCCCGCGCCACCGCTGCCGCCCGAGCCCGCGCCACCGCTGCCGCCCGAGCCCGCGCCACCGCTGCCGCCCGCGCCCGCGCCCGCGCCGGCCGCGTCCGGCCCGTTCGTGGGCCGTGACGAGGCGCTCGCGGCGCTGATCGCGGCGATCCCGGCGCCGTCCCGGCGTGGACGCGTGGTGCTGGTCGACGGCGAGCCGGGTGTCGGCAAGACGCGGCTCGTGGCGGAGCTGGGCCGCCGGGGCGGGGTGTTGACCGCCTGGGGGGCGTGCCCCGAGCACGAGGTGGCGCCGGCCCTGTGGCCCTGGGAGCAGAGCCTGCGCGCGGTGGCCGCCGCGCGGCCGGACGTCCCGGTGCCGCCCGGCGTGGCCGCACTGATCGACCAGCGCGCGCAGGAGCCCGGCGGGTACGACGCGGCCGGGGCCCGGCTGCGGCTGTACGAGGGGGTCGCCGGCTATCTGGCGGCGGCCGCGCCGTTGGTCGTCGTGCTCGACGACCTGCACTGGGCGGACGTCTCCTCGCTGCGGCTGCTGGCCCACGTCGGCGGGGTGGCGCCGCGGGGCGTGCTGGTGATCGGCACGTTCCGCACCCACGAGGCGGGCGCGTTGGCGGACACCCGCGCCGCGCTGGCCAGATCCGGCGGCGAGCGGCTCCACCTCGACGGGCTGGGCGACGCGGCCGTGCGCGAGCTGATGCGGGCCAGCACCGGCACGGACCCGGGGCCCGAGACGGCGAGCGCCCTGCGCGCCCGTACCGCGGGCAACCCGTTCTTCATCGGCGAGCTCGTCCGCCTGCGCGGGCCCGGCCGACGCGACCCGGAGCAGGCCGTGCTGCCCGATCACGTCCGCGAGGTGCTGTCCCGGCGGGTCGCGCGGCTGCCGGAGCCGGCCGCCGCGCTGCTCGCCACGGCCGCGGTCGCCGGCGGCGAGTTCGACGCGGACGTCGTCGCGCAGGTCGCCGGGCATACCTTCGAGACCTCCCTCGATCTCCTCGACGCCGCGCTCGCCGCCGGGCTCGTCGTCGAGGCCGGCGATCCGCTGGGCCGGTTCCGGTTCTCCCACGCGCTGGTCCGCGAGGCGCTCGACGCCGGGCACTCCCGGCTGCGCCGCGCGCATCTGCACCGCCGGTACGGCGAGGTCACCGCCGAGCGGTACGCCGGACGTCCCGAGCGGGCCGGCGAGGTCGCGCGGCACTGGCTGGCCGCAGCCGAGCTCGGCGGCGAGACGGCCCGTTCCGCGACGGAGCACGCCGCCCGCGCGGCGCGCGCGGCGGCCGACCGGCTCGCGCCCGAGGACGCGGCCGGCTACTGGCAGGAGGCGCTGGCCGCGGCCGAGCTGGCGCGGGCCGACCGCGGCACCCGCCTGGAGCTTCTGCTCGGCCTGGTCGGCGCCCGCTACGCGGCGGGCCAGCTCAACGACGGGCTGGAAGTGGTGGACCGGGCCCTCGACGAGGCCGGCGACGATCCGTACCTGGTCGTCCGGGTCGCCGAGGCCGCGATGGGTGGCTCTCCGTGGTTCCCGTTCCCCTACGGCACCGACCGCGGCCGGCTGCACCGCGCGCTCGAGCGGGCGCTCGGCGGTCTGCCGGCCGCCGGCCGCGACCGGGCACTGGCGGTCGGGTGCCTCGGGGTGCTCGAATCCCACGTCGGACGGATGGTCGAGGCCGAGCGGGCCGGTGCGGTGGCCGTGGCCCTGGCCCGGGAGGTCGCCGACGACCCGGTGCTGCTGCCACGGGTGCTGCACCTGCGCAGCCTCACCGTGACCGGGGTCGACCACGCCGAGCACCGGCGCGCGTGCGCGCTCGAGCTGACGTCCCTGCCGTCGACACCACCGGAACTGCTGGTCGGCGCCCAGCTGACCCTCGTCGACGGCCTGGTCCGCTCCGGGCAGGTCGCGCGGGCGCGGGCCGCGCTGGACGAGGCCGACACGATGGTCACCAGGCTCGGCTCGCCGACTCTCGCCTACCAGGCGGCGATCATGCGAGCGGCGCTGCTGGCCTTCGCGGGCGAGCTCGAGGAGTCCGCCGACGTGGCGACCAGCGCCGTCGGGCGGCTCGGGCTGGCCGCGCAGAACGGGGTCGAGGCCTCGTTCGTCGTGAACGTCGTCGACCGGGCCCTCCAGGCCGGCACGCTGGCCCGGCTGGCCGACACGCTGGTGCGCTCGCTGGCCTCCACCGGCGTCGAGGCCCTGCGCGGGCCGCTGGCCCTGGCCCTCGCCGCTGCCGGGCGTCCCGAGGCCGGTCGCGCCGCGCTCGCCGAGCTGCGGCTGCCGCCGCGGGACTACACCTGGCTCGGGGCCGTCATCATGCGGCTGAACGCCGCGGTGGCCCTCGGCGCCCTGGACACCGTCGAGGAGGACATCGCCTGCCTGCGGCCCTTCTCCGGCGAGCTGGCGAGCCTGGGCACCTGCACGGCGGTCGTCGGGGCCGTCGACAGCCACCTGGGCGAGGCCTACCTGGCGCTCGGCGACCATGCGGCGGCCCGGGAGCACCTGACCGCGGCGCTCGCCCTGCTCGAGGCGAACGACTCCCCCTACTGGACGGCAAGAGCGCACCAAGCACTTGCCAAGTGCCCGTAAAGAGGCAAGGGCCACGCTGAGTCCCATCCGAAGGAAAACGGGAGGGAACCTCGATGGCCCGCGCACTGATCATGGATGACCTGGCCGGTTTCGTCATCGCGCACGCGGGGATGCGCCAGGAGTTCGGCCGGCTGGCCCGGGTCGCCCGCGCCCCGCGTGACGCCGGGCACGCCGCGCTGATCGAGGAGCAGATCGCGCTGACCACAGACGTCCTGCACTGCCACCACACCGGCGAGGACCGGGACCTGTGGCCGCTGCTGCGCCGGCGCGCGCCCGAGGCGGCCGGCGAGCTCGACGCCCTCGCCGCCGAGCACGAGTCCGTCGACCCGCTGCTGGCCGCGGCCGCCGACACCTCCGTGATGCTCGCCGAGCGGGCTGAGGTCCTCGACGCGCTGCACGAACGGATCAACACGCACCTGGACCACGAGGAGGCGGTAGCCCTGCCGCTCATGCTCGACCATCTGACCCTGGCCGAGATGGAGGAGATCGGGCGGCAGGCGCTCGCCGAGATCGGGCGGCGGCGGGCGCCCGCGGTGTTCGGGTGGTATTCGAGCGGCGCGCACAAGGAGCTGCGCACGGCCGCTCTGGCGACCGTTCCGCCCATCCCCCGGTTCCTGTTCAACCGGTTCTGGTGGCCGGCCTACCAGCGCCGTTTCGAGGCGCTCTACGGCGCCGCCGAGCGCGCCCTGCTGGGAGTCTGACCCCGGCCCGCGCACCCGGGGTGTCGGGGTCGTGACCCCTGATCGACGCCGCCCGTCCACGCGTGAGACGGTGCCGGCGCGGGGGCCACGATCGTCATGGAGGACGTGTGCGACGACCGTCAGACGTGGTGCGCCGCCGGTGGGCGGTCGGTGTCGTGCTGGTCGCGGCCGTCCTTCCCGCGGCCTGCGCCGACTCGACCGACACGGCGGCGGGCTCCCCCGTGATCTCGGCGGGGGCCACGGGGGCCGCGGGCTCCCCGCCTGCCGCCGCGGTCGCGCGGTGCACCGCCGCGGACCTCACCGCGACGCTGGACACGGCGCCCGCCGACGATCCGGGCCAGCGACAGCTCAACGTGACCTTCGCCAACCGTTCCACCGCCGGGTGCTCCCTGTACGGGCACCCCGGCGCGCAGCTGCGGTCGGCGACCGGGGACACCTGGGACCTCGTGCGGTCCACCCTGGTCAGTCCCACCCGGATCGTCCTGGCGCCCGGCGAGCGGGCCCACGCGACGCTGGCCTACCTGCCGACCGACCCCGGCGACGGCACCGGCAACCCCGTCTTCGCTCCGGTCACCCTCGTCCTGACCCCGCCGGACGAGCGGGACCCGCTGTCGGTCCCGTGGGCGCGCGGACCCGTCCTGCGGCAGGACGGCGCCACCCACCCCGGCACGTACATCTCCGCGCTAGAGCCGGGCTCCTGAGGCCCCGGGGCCACCCCGGGTGGACGCCGGTCCCCTCGCGGGACGCGGCACCGCTTTTCACATTTCAAGTCCCGGTGCCCGACTGGTTGAGGGACTGATCCGGCCTGTACGGATTCAGCACGCGATTGGGTCGCCCCGCCCTGAGCCAGGGTCGGCACGCTCCGCCGCCGCAGTGCGCCGTGTGGCCTGCGCGTGGCCCGCGGGTAGCCCGTGCACGGCGCCGGTGAGGGCGCCGGGAACCATCAGTCCGTGGTCCGACCCTCCAGCAGCCAGGCCTCGACGTCACCGGCCCGCCACAGGTCGAAATAGGCCACAGACCGGGCGGGCTCGGGAAAATCATCACGAGCGCACAGCCGCCGGGCCCGATCCGCCGAGATGCCCAGCCGACGGGCGATGTCCGCCGTACTCCACAGGTCATCGGCTGTCACAACAGCATGCTACGCGTATGCCCCACAGGCTCGGGGATGGTCATCGCGGGCCCGCGCGGGCCGGTGGCCGCCCACTCTCACCGACCACGCACGGAGCACACGACCCGCCGGCCGCTTCCTGTCTGCGATCGGCCGCAGGCGACACACTCGCGATCAAGGTGTACGGTGGGTCCGTTGCTCTTCTATTTGGGTGCCGCCGGTCACCTTCAGGATGGCATCACCGGTGATCAGAAGTTGGAGATCACCGCGCAGATTCGGGACACCACGTGGGTGTACCGCAGCAAGCGAGCGAGGAGCGACCGTGTCAGAAGGTACTGTCAAGTGGTTCAACGCCGAGAAGGGCTTCGGCTTCATCTCAGTGGACGGCGGAGGGCCCGACGTCTTCGCCCACTTCTCGTCCATCGTGGGTGACGGCTACAAGTCGCTCGAAGAGGGGCAGCGCGTGTCCTTCGACATCGAGCAGGGGCAGAAGGGGCCGCAGGCCGCCAAGGTGCAGCCCCTCAGCTAGTACAACTGGATAGAAGCCAGCTCGTCTTGGGGCTAGAACCTCAGTTTTTGTAGGGGTCCGACAAGCCCGATCACGTCGCTGCGTGGCAACCGGCCCACGTCGCTATCGAGATCAATTCAAGACTTGAACGTATTCACCTCGCTGTTCGTAAAGTGCGGTTTTCGGACGCGGGGGCGCGCGAAGATTCGCGCGTTTGACATAGTTGGTGGACATACCCAACAGTCCGGCGGTACCTCTGACTTGGGCAGACAGTTCACGTACAGACCGCGGGAACTACTGCGCGGGGACTACTGCCACCGATCGTCAGTGGTCGGTTCGGGAGTAGGTCGACCGATCATGAGTCGACGCGGCCGCGCCCGTGTACCCGCGGGGCTGTTGTGATCAAATATGTCACTGACTCCTGAAGACTGAGCCCCTGGAACCCACAAGGTTCCAGGGGCTCAGTCTGTTTTCTGCGATTCCGTCGCAGCATCGACCAAATCGCCGCCGGTCAGGTCATCGCACGGCGCGATCGAGGGGCGCCGGTGGCAGCGCGGCGACCCAGCGCCGAGCCTCCCGGCGGCTACCCAACCGAACCAGCTCCTTCCCGCCGTTGACCGGATCCGCGAAGCGGGCACCGTAGCGCACCCGGTACTCACCGTGCTTGTGCCACGCCCAAAGGATCGGATGCGAGGCCCGCAGCAGCTCACGCCAGCGTTCCCGGTTGCCGTTCCACAGTGTGGTCCGGCACACCACCCGGCGGGCCGTCCTCGTCACAACCTGCCATTCGACCAGCCAGCGCGGCAGGTCCAGCCAGACGACCGTGTCGGCCCTGGCCCACAGGAGCTCACGCACGGCCGAGTAGTTGCCGTCGACGATCCAGCCCGGAGCGCCGGTGATCTCCTCGACGTCGGCCCGGAAGGCGGGGCGTGGCTCCCAGCCCGGGCCGTGGTAGAGCGCGTCGAGCTCGACATGCGGCACGTTCAGGCGTTCCGCGATGCTTCGGGCGAGTGTCGACTTCCCCGCTCCGGACGCCCCCACCACCAGTACCCTGCGCACAGCGATGATCTTATCCGCGGCCGGCGGGTACTCCCCGGGCAGGCGCCGTAGTCTGGGTGGACGCCAGGAGCGACAGACCGGTTATGCACAGTGACCAACCTCTCCGCTCCAGGCCATTGAGTACCGTTCCCGACCCTCGAGGAGGACCGCTGCGCATGGCCATCGCGAACGGTCCGGACGGCGTGCCCATCCCGCTGCGGCCGCGGCATCCGGCTGATTTCGACGCGTTCTACCAGGGGACGCCGCCCTGGGACATCGGTCGCCCCCAACCGGCGTTCGAGGCTCTCGCCGCGGCGGGGCTGCTCCGCAGCCGGGTGCTCGACGTGGGCTGCGGCACCGGGGAACACACGCTGCTGGCCGCCGGTCGCGGCCTGGCGGCCACCGGCATCGACACCGCCCCCGCGGCCATCGCCCGCGCCGACGCCAAGGCGGCCGACCGGGGCCTGTCGGCCCGGTTCCTGGTCTGGAACGCCCTGGAGCTGGTCGCCCTCGGCGAGAGGTTCGACACGGTGCTCGACTGCGGCCTGTTCCACATCTTCACCGACGACGACCGCACCCGTTTCGTCGAGGCCCTCGGGGCCACGATCGTCAGTGGCGGCCGCTATTTCATGCTCTGCTTCAATGATCAGGTCCCCGGGGCGACCGGACCACGCCGGGTCAGCCAGTACGAGATCAGGGCCGGCTTCACCGACGGCTGGCGGGTGGATTCCGTCGAGCCGGCCGAGATCGAGATCACCCTCGGGCCCGGCGCGATCCCGGCCTGGCTGGCTTCCATCACCCGGCTCTGACATCACCCGGCTCTGAGCGTCGCCGTCCGCCGTGGGCACCGGCCGCGATTCCGGCCGTGCCTCGCGGCCGGACACGCGGCTGGCGCCACCGCCGCGTGGGCGGCGGTGGCGCCAGCGTCTCGCGGGTGCGGGTGCGGGTGCTTACAGGTCGAGCGCGTCCAGGATGCCCTGCCACACGGAGCCGCGGGTCGGCAGCGTGATGGACGGGGTCAGCTCGGCGTACGCCTTACCGGTGATGTCCGCACCGTTGAGGGTGCCGGTCACCGTCGAGGTACCTTCCCAGTACGAACCCTGCGGAATAAGCGGGTTGTACAGTTCCTGGTCGGCGAGCTGAGGCGTGATCGTCAACGTTCCACCCGGAACGTTGATCGCCCACTTCTGTTGGTGGACGATGCCCGTGTGTGGGCTCGTCCAGCTGCCCAGGGGTGTCGACGAGATGGTGTTGGGCGCGAGGTTCGTGGTGGTGCCGTTCGCGTTCACCCGGGTGCCAACCGTCTGAACCAGCTGGTTGTTGGCATTGTGGATGAAGTAGAGCATGCACTGCGTGTTGTCGTCGAGCTGGATGCTGAACCGCTCCCAGCCACCCGGACCGGCGGTGAAGTCGCCCCGCTGGTGGTCCTGCCGGGCGATGCCGGTGACATTCACGAGCACGCCGTGGTCCAGCAGCGTTCCACTCGCCGAAGCCGCCCGAAAGATGGTCGACACCGTTCTTGCCGTCCATGTGGTACAGGCCGACGGTGTTGTTGAAACCGCCAGCGGCCGGGACGACGTCAGGCTGGAGCGAGTAGGTGGCCTCGTCCTGCTTGAAGGTCTGGCGGGTGATGTCGCTTGAAGAGCCGCTCCAGCACCCCGAGTCCGGTCCGGTCGCCCCAGCGCGCGCGGACGACCTGCTGGACGTGCACGCAGTCGGGAGCGACGGTGTCGAGTTCCGCCACCTTGAAGGCCTCGCCGTCCACGGCGAGTTCGTCGTGCCATCGGCCGTGGGGCGGTGGCGGTGAGCTCGGCGACCAGCCCGTGTTCCGAAGCGTCGACCCGGACACGGCTGACCCGCAGCGGTTCGACGATCTCCACCGAGATCGGGCCGACACTCGTCCTGATCCGGTCCAGCGGGATGCGCCCCGACGCGAACACGGACCGCTGCACACCGTCGTGAACCACACTGAAGGCGGCGTCGATGATCCCACGATTGGGATAGAGACCGAGCGCGGGCGCGAAATACATCTGCTCGTCGTAGCCGTTGGGCCAGAACCGGTCGCAGTGATCGGGATGGCCGCCGGCGTGCGCGACAGGCAATGCGGTCTGGTGCACCGGACAGTCGTCAAACGGCGTGAGCATGTAGTCCCTTTCAGCGTACACGGGCTCACGCCGTCAGATCGGCAGAACCGGTGGACCGGTGGACCGGTGGACCGGTGGACCGCTCCTGCCGGTCTCCCACCGGTGTTCCCCTGATGGTGTGCCGGAACAGCAGCGATCCCTGACGGTCGGGAATCCTCAGCGGAACTACGCGGGCGGGTACGGGGACCGTCCGTACTACGTAATGCCTTGCCGGCCCCCGCCGCGGCGACCAAAGATGATCCATGCCCGCGCCAATGCCGCTGCGACCCCGGAACGAGCAGCGGACCCGGAACGAGCAACAGCCCCGGAACGAACTGTTACCGGCGGAAGGAACTGTTACCGGCGGAACGAACAAGCTTCGTCGGCCGGCGGGACGAATGCGCGGACCTCAGACGGCTGCTCGGCGGTGTTCGGCTGGGCACGGTGACGGGTGTCGGTGCTGACCGATCACATCGCGTCCCGGCACATGTTCCTTTCACTGGACAACTGCGAGCATCTGGTGGACGCCTGCGCGGAGCTGGCCGACATCCTTTCGAGCTCACCGAGGACAACCAGGCCGCGGTCGGCGAGATCTGCCGCCGGCTGGACGGGATACCGCTCGCCATCGCGGAGCTGCGCGACGACCACCGGCTCCGTTCCTACGCGGAGTGGGCCTACGCCACCGCCACCTGGCGCACCGGTGATCCCGAGCGGGCGCTGGCCGTCGCCCGCACGGCGCTCACCAGCCGGCCCGACCATCTGGGCTTCGCGCTGTGCCTGGAGACGCCGGCCTGGATCGAGACCAGCCTCGGGGAGTGCGCCACCGCCGCCGCCGTCCTGCTCGGCGCGGCGGACCGGCTCTGGGAGCGGATGGGCACGTCGACCGTCGCACTGCCGGCGCTGTTCAGGTTCCGGCGGCGCTGTGAGGCCCGGTCCCGCAAGGCGCTCGGCGGACGGTCCTTCGACGCCGCCTGGGCCCAGGGCGCGGCGCTGTCCCCCGAGGACGCCTGCGCCCGCGCGACCAAGGGGTCGTACCCCGCGCCGGCGGGTACCGCCGGCCGGGACCAGGGCAGCCGGCTGACGAGACGGGAACGGCAGGTCGCCGACCTCCTCGCGCGGGGGCTGAGCAACAAGGAGATCGCGGCCACCCTGGTGATCTCCAACCGCACGGCCGAGACCCACGTCCAGCAGATCCTGAACAAGCTCGGGTTCACCTCCCGGGCCCGGATCGCGGCCTGGATCGCCGATCAGCCGGCCACCGCCGCGGGATAGCCCGCCGGACCGACGTCCGACCTCGGGCCGGCCTCGGCTGGAGCGGCTACCGGCCGTCCGTCAGCAGCGCTGGAGCCGGCTCGGGCAGGGATCCTGGTCCGGCCGTCCGCTCCGGGGCGGGCAGGCGTTCCGGCCCGGCGGGAGACGCCTGGGCGGGAGACGCCTGGGCGGGCACGGACACGGGCACGGCCGGTATCCGCCCGCGGCGCCACGCCAGCAGCAGGGCGCTCACGGCGGCGACGCACGCGACCGCCGCGAGAGCGTAGCCGGTGCCGTACTCCGCGTCGCGGGTCGAGCCGCCGTCGTCGGCGGTGGTCAGGAACACCGTGCCGACGGTCGCGACGCCGATCACCTGGCCGAGCTGCATCAGCGTCAGCAGCAGGCCGCTGGCGTCGGCCGCGTCCTCGACCGGGACGTGCTCCAGTGCCACCGAGATGATGATCGACATCACGCCGAGGCCCAGGCCGATCAGCGCGGTGAGGATCTCGTAGCGCACCCCGCCGCCACCCAGCGGCCCGAGGAACAGATACGAGACGGCGGCGAACACCAGCCCGACCGGGATCAGGTTCGCGTGCCAGCTGGCCGGCAGACGCTGCCAGCTCAGCCCGACCGCGCCGAACGCGACGACGCACGGGACGAACGCCAGCCCGGAGCGCAGCGGGCTCATCCCCAGGTCACCCTGCAGGTGCAGGGTGGTGGTGAACAGGAACCCGGCCCAGGAGGCCGGCCCGAGCAGGAGCGTGCCGGCGGCGGGCAGCAGCACGGGCGCGCGCAGCACCCGCACCGAGATCAACGGACGTCTCCCGCGGGCCGCGACGGCTCGCTCCACCAGGACGAAGAGCACGAACAGGACGACACTCGCGGCCAGCGACACCCCCGTCCAGGCCGGCCAGCCGAGCTCGTGGCCGAGGATGAGCGGCATCACGAAGAGCAGGACCGCCGCGCTGAGGACGAGCAGGCCCGCAATGTCGAGGTCGGTCCCCGGGCGCCCCTCGTCGGCGGGCATGACGCGGGGGCCGACGACGAGCAGCACCAGCCCGATCGGCACGTTCACCAGGAAGACCGTCCGCCAGCCGGCGTCGAACAGGTTCGCGCTGACGAGCAGCCCGCCGGCGGCCTGGCCGACGACGACACCGCCCGCGATCACCGCGGAGAAGTAGCCGAGGGCCCGCATCCGCGCCGCACCGGCGAAGTTCCGCTGGATCAGGCTCATGACCTGCGGGGTCATCAGCGCGGCGCTGACCCCCTGCAGGAAACGGAAGGCGATCAGCGAGGACGTCCCGGGTGCCAGGCCGCAGGCGAGCGAGGCCACGGTGAACCCGGCGAGTCCCAGGTTGAACGCGCGCCGGTGCCCGAGCATGCCGCCCAGCCGCGCACCGGTGATCAGCAGAACCGCGTAGGAGAGGACATAGCCGGCGACGATGAGCTGTAGCCCGGCGCCGGAGACGTCCAGATCCGTTCGCAGCGTCGGCAGCGCCACGTTGACGATGCTGACGTCCAGGATGGCCATGAACTGGCCGAGGAGGATGACGGCCAGCAGGGCTGCGCCGGCCGCCGGGCGCTCAGTACCGGGATGTGGTGCCCGCGTCTGAGAGATGTGTGTTGCTTCGACCATGAGCCTCAGCATGGGGCGGCCCGGATACTGGTAACAAGAGCCTGTCGATACTGGTACTGGCAGCACCTGGCACCGGCGCCGCGCAGCGGACAAGCTGGTGGACGTGACGCTGACGCAGCCCCAGGCCCTTCCGGCCGCGACGGTCCGTGACCTGCGCCCGGCGCCGGCGGGCTCGCCGGCGGCCGGCCCACGAACGGCGGCCGGGCCGCGGGACGGGCGGCGCCGGCCGGAGCTCGCCTCGTTCCTGCGCAGCCGGCGCGAGCGCATCACCCCCGACGAGGTCGGCATGCCGCCCGGGCCCCGCCGCCGCACGCCGGGGCTGCGCCGGGAGGAGGTCGCCCAGCTCGCGGGCGTGGGCGTCACCTGGTACACCTGGCTCGAACAGGGGCGCCCCATCAACGCCAGCCCGCAGGTGCTGGACGCGGTGGCGCGCACCCTGCGGCTCGAAGTCGCCGAGCGCGAGCACCTCTACCGACTGGCGGAGACGCCGGGGCCACAGCCCGCCACCGACGAGGCCCTCTCCCTGCCACGGGACATGCGCACCATCCTCGACAGCCTCGACCCGCTGCCCGCCTGCGTGGTCAACGCACGCTCCGACCTGCTGAGCTGGAACGCGGCCTACTGCGCGCTCTTCCCGCTCCTCGTGAACGCCCCCGCCGCCGAGCGGAACTCCGTCTGGTTCACATTCACCACCCCGCGCTGCTGCAACCCGCTGGTGAACCTGGACGAGCAGGCACCCGAGCACGTCGCGATCTTCCGGTACCGCTACAGCCAGCACATGGACGACCCGAGCTGGCAGGAGTTCGTCCAGCGGCTGTGCGCGGCGAGCCCCGAGTTCGCCCGGCTGTGGGCCACCCATGACGTGGCCCCGCCGCGGCCCTGCGACAAGGTCTTCCACTATCCGGCGGTCGGGGACATCGCGACCCGCAGCACGAACCTGGATCTCTCGGCCCTGCCCGGCACCCGGCTGGTCATCTACACCCCGGTCGACGACGAGAGCCGGGCCAACATCGCCTGGCTCCGCGCCCACCCCGAGGCGACCGCCCCGGACCACCGGCACTGACCCGGTCGACGCCGCAGGGCGCACAGCCCGTCCACTTCGCGGGATCTCTCCCGGAGTCAGGCGATGGCGAGACTGCGGGGTGTGGCCAGAGTCGCGCCGGTCTCGGCGTCGAACAAGTGCAGTCGCTCGACTTCAACGTAAAGTCGCAACCTCCCACGGACAGTGACATCGGTACGTGGGTTCAGCGCGGCTGTGAACGTCTTCCTGTCCGCGTCCACCCCGGGTGCCGCCCCGGAAGGCTCGTCGTCGGTGGCCGTCAGCAGGCTCGCCGCCCGGGCGGCGGCACCGGTGAGTATGCCCGCAGTCATCTGACCGTGGGCGAGTGTCTCGGTTCCCAGCCGCTCCACCAGGTCGATGTCGATGTCGATTATCAGGGCCGGGTCCGGCGGCGGTTCAGTCTCGACGTCGTGGGGGCGGACACCGACGATCACCTCGGCACTGTTCGGGAGGGTCAGTGAGGCTGTCAGGTCGGGCGGCAGCGTGAGGGTCTGGTCGCCGACCCGCAGGGTGACGGCGTCGTCCTGCGCGACCAGGCGGCCGGGGACGAGGTTGGCCGGCGGGCTGCCGATGAACGCGGCGACGAAGACGTTCGCCGGGCGGTTGAACAGGTCGTCGGGCGTGCCGACCTGCTGCAGCCGTCCGTCGTGCAGGACGGCGACCCGGTCGGCCATCGTCATCGCCTCGGTCTGGTCGTGGGTCACGTAGAGCGTGGTGGTGCCCAGTGAGCGCTGGATGCGGGCGATCTCCGCGCGGACCCGCACCCGCAGTTTCGCGTCCAGGTTCGACAGCGGCTCGTCCATCAGGAACGCCCGCGGCTGGCGGACGAGCGCGCGCCCCATCGCGACCCGCTGGCGCTGGCCGCCGGACAGGGCCCGCGGCCGCCGGTCGAGGAGCTCGGTCAGGCCGAGTGTCTCGGCCGCGGCGGCCACCCTGGTGTCGCGTTCCCGCCGATCGATTCCGGCGAGCCTGAGGCCGAACTCCATGTTGCGACGCACCGTCATGTGCGGGTACAGGGCATAGCTCTGGAAGACCATGGCGAGGTCGCGGTCGGCCGGCGCCACCTGGGTGACGTCCCGGCCGCCGACGAGGACCTGGCCGGCGGTGGGCGCGAGCAGGCCGGCGACGATCCGCAGCGCGGTCGTCTTGCCGCTGCCGGAGGGACCGACGAGGACGAGGAACTCGCCGTCCCCGATCACGAGGCTGAGGTTGTCGAGTATCGGCCGGGCATCCGGTGTCGGCCGGGCGTCGTAGCTGAGCGTGACGTCGCGGAACTCGATCGTGGACATGGGGCTCCCTCTTCCCTGCGGCACCTGTGCCGGACGGGTCGACCGCCCCGGCGCGCGGAATTCCGGACACGGATTTCCGGACGCGTGGGACGGCGGTGTGTGTGGCGCCCGACCGGCCGTGGCGGACGTTCGGGAGAGGGAGTTCCCGAGGCCCGCGTCCTGGCGCCGTCCGGCCAGATTCGCATGATCCGCGCCGACCGTCCAGACCTTCGTCCCGAACGGATTCGACTCCTTTCCGGTATTACATGAACACTCTCCGGAGTCCATTTATCCGAGGGTCATCAGACCTTGACAGTCCCGTCATGTCCGTTCACAGTTTCGAAGCCATGAGAGCGCTCACACGCGATCAGCGCGGTGGGTGTGAAGCCAGAGGGAGGGCTTCATGAGGGCACGACGAGGTCGCCACGCGGCCATGGCCGGGACGGCCGTCCTGGCCATGGCGTTACTGACCAGCGCCTGCGGCGACGACGGGGGGAAGACCAAGCTCACCATCAACACGTTCGGCGTCTTCGGCTACACCGACCTGTACCGAGAGTTCGAGGCGAGCCATCCCGGCGTCGAGATCGTCGAGACCGTCAGCGAGTACAACGACCACCACAACAACCTGGTCAACCACCTCGCGGCCGGCTCCGGAGCCGCCGACGTCGAGGCGGTCGACGAAGGCTTCATCGCACAGCTGAAGGCCGCTCCGGAGCAGTTCGTCAACCTGCTCGACCACGGAGCGGGCGACCGCGAGCAGGACTATCCCGAGTTCAAGTGGGCCTCCTCGCTGTCGGCCGACGGGAAGACCCAGATCGGCCTGGGCACCGACGTCGGCGGGCTCGCGATGTGCTACCGCACCGACCTGTTCGCCGCCGCCGGGCTGCCGACCGACCCGGCCGCGGTCAGCGCGCTCTGGCCGAGCTGGGACGACTACTTCGAGACCGGGCGCGCGTTCACCGCGAAGAACACCGGCCCGAAGTTCTTCGACGCCGGCACCAACATCTACAACGCGCAGGTCTTCCAGTTCGACGAGAGCTACTACGCCACCGGAACGTCGAACGTGATCGTCGGTTCGAATCCGAAGATCAAGGCCGCCTTCGACTCCACCGCGCGGGCCATCGCGGACGGCCAGTCCGCCGGCCTGGTCGCGTTCGAGGACGAATGGGTGACCGCGATGAAGGAGGGCACCTTCGCGACCATCACCTGCCCGGCCTGGATGCAGGGCTACATCAAGGAGAACGCGCCGGACACGGCCGGGAAGTGGAACATCGCCGCGATCCCGGGCGGGAGCGGCAACTGGGGCGGCTCCTGGCTGACCATCCCGGCGCAGAGCGACCACCAGGAGCTGGCCTACGAGCTGGTCTCGTTCCTGACCGCCCCGAAACAGCAGATCCGCATCTTCACCGAGACGGGCAACTTCCCGTCCAGCCTCGGAGCGATCAAGGATCCCGCGGTGCAGTCGTTCACCAACCCGTTCTTCGACGACGCCCCCACCGGCCGGATCTTCGGCGAGTCGGCGATCAAGCTGGCGCCGCAGTACCAGGGCCCGAAGCACGGCGCCGTGCGACAGGCGATGGAACACGGGATCCAGCGCATCGAGCAGGAGCACCAGGCCCCTGACGTCGCGTTCCGGGAATCGGTCGACGAAGCGGAACGCGCGGCCCGCTGAGCGCGGGTAGGAGGGAGATCCGACGATGACCATCGCAACCCCGGCGCCCGCGGCCGACCCCGCCCCACCCCGGCGGCGGACGCCGGGGGGCGACCACATCCCACGCGCCACACGCTCCGTGCTGCGGCGGGTGGCGGGCGCGGCGGTTCCCTACGGGCTCATCGCGCCGTTCTTCGCGATCTTCGCGGCCTTCGGCCTCTTCCCGATGCTGTACACCGCCTGGATCTCGCTCACCGACCGGGACATGCTCCACCCGGGCGACGAACGGTTCGTCGGGCTGCGGAACTACACCGACCTGCTCTCCGACGACTTCTTCTGGAAGGCGGTCCGCAACACCTTCCTGCTGATGGCGATGTCGTCGGTTCCCCAGCTGGTGCTGGCGCTGATCCTGGCGCACGTCCTGAACGCCAGGCTGCGCGGGCGGACCCTGTTCCGGATGGGCGTGCTGCTACCCAACATCACGTCCATCGTCGCGGTGACGATCGTGTTCAGCCAGATCTTCGGCCGTCAGTTCGGCCTCGTCAGCTGGCTGCTCGGCGAGGTCGGGCTGGACCCGATCAACTGGCAGGCCGGCGAGTGGACGTCGAAGATCGCCATCTCGTCGATGGTCATCTGGCGGTGGACCGGCTACAACGCGCTCATCTACCTGGCCGCGATGCAGGCGATCCCGAAGGAGCACTTCGAGGCCGCGGCCATGGACGGCGCCGGTACCTGGCGGCAGCTCTGGCACATCACACTGCCCGCGCTGCGGCCGACCATCGCCTTCACCGCGCTGGTCTCCGTCATCGGCCAGATCCAGCTGTTCACCGAGCCGCTGCTGTTCGACACCTCACCCGGCAGCGTCTCCGGCGGCAACGGCCACCAGTTCCAGACCCTGGCCCTCCTGCTCTACGAGGAGAGCTTCCGACTGCACAACTTCGGCTACGGCTCCGCCATCGCCTGGGTGATGTTCCTGGTGACCGTGGTGTTCGCCGCGCTCGCCTATCTCGTCACCCGCGGCGGCGCCCGGCTGAGAGGAGGGTCCCGGTGACCGCCTTCTCCCGCGCCCCGGGCGAACGTTCCGGCCCGCTGCGCTATCCGTTCCTGTTCCTGGCCCTGATCGTCTCCGCGTTCCCGGTGTACTGGACGTTCATGATCCCGTCCCGGACGAACGACGCCGTCGGGCAGCTGCCTCCACCCTTCCTTCCCGGCGGGCACTTCTTCGAGAACGCCGCCCGGGTGTTCGACACGGTGAACTTCGGCAAGGCCCTGCTGAACTCCCTCGTCGTCGCGGGGTCGATCACCGCCAGCACGCTGCTGTTCTGCTCGGCGGCCGGTTTCGCGTTCGCGAAGCTGACCTTCCGCGGCCACGGCGCGCTGCTGCTCACCGTGATCGCCACGATGATGGTCCCGATGCAGCTCGGGATCATCCCGCTCTACCTGGAGATGCAGGAGTTCGGCTGGGCGAACCATCTCGTCGCGGTGATCCTGCCGACCGCGGTGACCGCGTTCGGCGTCGTGTTCATGCGGCAGAACGTCCTCCAGGCCGTGCCGGACGAGCTGCTCGACGCCGGGCGGATGGACGGCTGCGGCACGCTGCGGCTCTACTGGCACGTCGCGCTGCCGGCGCTGCGCCCCGGCCTGGCCGTGCTCGGCCTGCTCACGTTCATGCAGGCCTGGAACGACTTCATGTGGCCGCTGATCGTCCTGAACTCGGAGAACCCGACCGTCCAGGTGGCCCTCAGCACGCTGGCCGCGGGCCACTACCGGGACAACACCCTCGTCCTCGCCGGCACCGCGCTCGGCACGCTCCCCGTCCTCGTCGTATTCGCCCTGTTCGGCCGCCAGATCATCAGCGGAATCATGGAAGGCGCGGTGAAAGGTTGACTACCAGCCCCGTCCCGACGACGGACCCGACAGCGGCGCCGGCTGCGTCAGCGACGACAGCGGCGCCGGGAGCCGACGAGCTCGCGGCTCGGATCGCCACCGGCCTGCCCGCCGGATTCGTGTGGGGTGCCGCCACCTCCGCCTACCAGATCGAGGGCGGCGCCCGGGAGGGCGGCCGCGGGCCGTCGATCTGGGACGTCTTCGCCCGCACCCCTGGCATGACCGCGAACGGCGAGAACGGCGACGTCGCCGTCGACCACCTGCACCGCTACCGCGAGGACGTCGCGCTCATGGCCGGCCTCGGCCTGGGCGCGTACCGGTTCTCGATCGCCTGGCCGAGGATCGTCCCGACCGGGTCGGGGGCGGTGAACCCCGAGGGGCTGGCGTTCTACGACCGGCTCGTCGACGAGCTCCTCACCGCCGGGATCGACCCGTGGGTGACGCTCTACCACTGGGATCTGCCGCAGCCGCTGCAGGACGCCGGCGGCTGGCCGAACCGCGACACGGCGCTGCGCTTCGCCGACTACGCCGAGCGGGTCGCCGGCGCGCTCGGCGACCGGGTCCGGCACTGGTCGACCCTGAACGAGCCCTGGTGCTCGGCCTTCGAGGGGTACCTGACCGGGCGGCACGCCCCCGGGGTGCGGGACGCCGGGGCCGCCGTGCGGGCCGTCCACCACCTGCTGCTGGCCCACGGCCTCGGCGCCGCCGTGCTGCGTGGGCACGGCGCGGCGGACGTCGGCATCACCCTCAACCTGATCCCGGCGGAGCCGCCGCCGGACACCGACGGGGCGAGCACCGCCGGGGCCGACGACGCCGTGCGGCTCGTCGACGGGCAGCAGATCCGGCTCTGGCTCGATCCCGTCCTGCGCGGTACGTACCCGTCCGATGTGATCGCCGACTTCGCCCGGGCCGGCGCCGAGCTGCCCGTCCACGACGGTGACCTCGCCGTGATCTCGCAGCCGGTGGACTGGATCGGGGTGAACTACTACGCGCCGCACATCGTCGCGCCGGGGCCGGACCCGTCGCCGAAACCGACCCCGTTCGCCGGCGCGGAGAACGTCACCCGGGTGCCCACGAGCGAGGACGTGACGGCGCTGGGCTGGCCGGTGCGGCCACGCAGCTTCCTGGCCCTGCTGCGCCGGCTCGGCGCGGACTACCCCGGGGTCCCGTTCCACATCCACGAGAACGGCGCGGCCTACGACGACGAGGTTTCCCCGGACGGGACGGTGCACGACCCGCTGCGGGTCCGCTACCTGGCGGGTCACCTCGACGCCGTCCGGCAGGCGGCCCAGGACGGGGTCGACGTTCGGGGATACTTCGTGTGGTCGTTGCTGGACAACTTCGAGTGGGCCGAGGGGTACCGGATGAGGTTCGGCATCGTGCACGTCGACTTCGAGACCCTGGTGCGCACGCCGAAGTCCAGCGGGTTGTGGTACTCGCGGCTGATCCGGGAGCACCGCGCGGCGAACGGGGAGCGATGACGCCGGAGCCACCGGCCCGGACCCGCCAGGCACCGACGTTGGAGGCCGTCGCCGAGCTGGCCGGGGTGTCGCGGGCGACGGTCTCCCGGGTGGTGAACGGATCGCTGCGGGTCTCCCCTGCGGCGCACGCGGCGGTCACCCGGGCGATCGCCGAGCTCGGCTACGTGCCGAACCAGGCCGCCCGCAGCCTGGTGACCCGGCGGACGGACACGATCGTGCTGATCGTGCACGAGCGGCCCGACACGGTGTTCGCCGACCCGTTCTTCGCCAGCGTGCTGCGCGGGGTGAACCAGGCGCTGAGCGACACCCAGCTCCAGCTCGTCCTGTTGCAGGTGCAGGGTGACCGCCAGCGCGACCGGGCGCTGCGCTACGTCGGCAACGGCCACGTCGACGGCGTCCTCCTGATCTCCCTGCACGGGGACGACATCATGCCGATGTCGGTCTCGCGGGCCGGCGTCCCGCTGGTGATGGCGGGACGGCTGCTCACCGGCGACGCGGTCGAGTCGGTCGACTCGGTCGACGCCGACAACGTGGGTGGCGCCCGGCAGGCCGTGCGCCATCTCGTCGGGGCGGGCCGCCGCGAGCTGGCGACCGTCGCCGGGCCGGTGGACATGAGCGTGGGCGTCGACCGGCTGGCCGGCTACGCGCGGGCGGCCCGGGACGCGGGTCTGCCGGCCGCGGCCGCCCGGGTCGAGACCGGTGACTTCACCGAGGCCAGCGGCCAGGCGGCGACCGCCCGGCTGCTGGCCGAACACCCGACGATCGACGCTGTGTTCGCCGCCTCCGACCTGATGGCCCTCGGCGTGCTGCGCGCGCTGCGGGCCGCCGGGCGGCGGGTTCCCGACGACGTCGCCGTCATCGGCTTCGACGACGCGGCGCCGGCCGCGTACGCGGACCCGCCGCTGACGACCGTCCGCCAGCCGGTGGAACGGCTCGGCGCGGAGATGGTGCACCAGCTCCTGCGGCGCATCGCCGATCCGACCGGTCCGGCGGCGTCGGTGATCCTGCCGACGGAGCTGGTGATCCGCTCGTCGGCCTGAGCCGGTTCCCCGCCGGGGCGACGGGCGGCTCGGGACGCCGGGCGGCTCGGGACGCCGGGCGGCTGAGGACGACGGGCGGTTCGGGAACGGGTTGTCCACAGGCGCGCACTCGCGTCACTGTCGTCCCGTGGCGCCTTCTACAGTGGCGCGGTGACCTCGCCCTCGGTTCGCGTCCCGCGGGACGCCGCGGAAGTGCTGCGCCGCGTCTTCGGCTACGAGTCCTTCCGCGACGGCCAGCAGGAGATCATCGATCACGTCGTCGGCGGTGGCGACGCGCTGGTCCTCATGCCCACGGGCGGCGGCAAGTCGTTGTGCTACCAGATCCCGGCGCTCGTCCGGCCCGGTACCGGGGTGGTCATCTCGCCACTCATCGCGCTGATGCAGGACCAGGTCGACGCGCTGCTCGCGCTCGGGGTCCGGGCCGGGTTCCTCAACTCCACCCAGCAGGCCGACGAGCGCCGCGCCGTCGAGTCCGCGTTCCTCGCCGGCGAGCTCGACCTGCTCTACCTGGCCCCCGAGCGGCTGCGGGTGCGCGCGACGATCGAGCTCCTCGACCGGGGTGAGATCGCGCTGTTCGCGATCGACGAGGCGCACTGCGTCGCGCAGTGGGGGCACGACTTCCGGCCCGACTACCTCCTGCTCTCCGAGCTGCACCAGCACTGGCCGCAGGTGCCGCGCGTGGCGCTGACCGCCACCGCCACCCCGGCGACCCACGAGGAGATCACGAACCGGCTCGGGCTGGGCAACGCCCGTCATTTCGTCGCCGACTTCGACCGGCCGAACATCCAGTACCGCATCGTGCCGAAGAACGACCCGAAGGCACAGCTGCTGGAGCTCCTGCGCACCGAGCACCCCGGCGACGCGGGCATCGTGTACTGCCTGTCCCGGGCGTCGGTCGAGAAGATCGCGGAGTTCCTGGTCTCGAACGGGATCGCCGCGCTGCCCTATCACGCCGGCCTCGACGCACGCGTCCGCGCCGAGCACCAGGCCCGTTTCCTACGGGAGGACGGCCTGGTCATGGTCGCCACGATCGCCTTCGGGATGGGCATCGACAAGCCGGACGTCCGCTTCGTCGCCCACCTCGACCTGCCGAAGTCGGTGGAGGGCTACTACCAGGAGACCGGCCGCGCCGGCCGGGACGGGCTGCGCTCCACCGCCTGGCTCGCCTACGGCCTGCAGGACGTCGTCCAGCAGCGCCGGCTCATCGACGCCTCCGACGGCGACGCCGCGCACCGCCGGCGGCTCAACTCCCATCTCGACGCCATGCTCGCGCTGTGCGAGACCATCGAGTGCCGCCGGGTCGGCCTGCTGGCCTACTTCGGGCAGCAGGGGTCGGCCGCCTGCGGCAACTGCGACACCTGCCTGCACCCGCAGCAGTCCTGGGAGGCGACCGTGCCCGCCCAGAAGCTGCTGTCCACGGTGCTGCGGCTGCAGCGGGAGCGCCGGCAGAAGTTCGGCGCGGGCCATCTCGTCGACATCCTGCTGGGCCGGCGTACCCCCAAGGTCAACCAGCACGGCCACGACTCGCTGACGGTCTTCGGCATCGGCACCGAGCTCAGCGAGGCCGAGTGGCGGGGCGTCGTCCGTCAGCTGCTGGCCCAGGGCCTGCTGGCCGTCGAGGGTGAACACGGAACGCTCGTCCTCACCGACGCGAGCGGGGACGTCCTGCGCGGGCAGCGGTCGGTCTCCATGCGGCGCGAGCCCAGGCGAGCGGCCAGGACCACGAGCACCTCGGCGGCGAAGGGCCGCCGGGCCGAGCCGGTCGAGCTGCCCGCGCAGGCGGCGGCGCTGTTCGAGCGGCTGCGCGCCTGGCGCGGCGCCACCGCCAAGGAGCAGGGCGTCCCCGCCTACGTGATCTTCCACGACGCCACGCTGCGCGAGATCGCCACCCGCGCGCCCTCGTCGCTCGCCGAACTCGCGACGGTGAACGGCGTCGGCGAGAACAAGCTGGCCAAATACGGCGAGCACATCCTCCCGCTGTGCACCGCCACGCCCGCGGGCTGACCCACGGCGAACCGGCCCACCGCGCGGGGCGGCCCGATCATCACCGTCGGCGGGAGACCAGGGCGGGGCTCAGACGGGCTCGTGTCGGCGGATTCGCTCGTGCAGGCGGACCGTCGCCGGTCCCGGCGCGACGCGCAGCTCGCGGGCCAGGATGTCGACGCAGGTCCGGAACTGCAGCAACGCCAGGTGCGGCTGCCCCTGGCGGGTGTAGGAGCGCATGAGCCGGCGGTGGGCGTCCTCCCGGCACGGGTCGCGCTCGAGGATCTGCCGGCACAGCACCGCGCAGACCGGGTACTGCCCGGTCTCCAGGTACAGCGAGCTGAGCCGGTCCAGCGCGTCCAGGTAGGCCAGCCTCAACTGCTCGCGCCGCAGGACGGCCCAGTCCTCGGAACGCGCGTCGGCGAGGAAATCGCCCCGGTACAGCGCCACCGCCGTCTCGAGCTCGGCGATGGCGGCCTCGACGCGTCCCGCGTCGGCGAAACGCTGACCAGCCCGGACATGGCCTTCGAACGCGTCGAGGTCGATGGACACCATGACGTCGGCGGCCAGCCGGTACACGCCGCGCTCGAACACGATGACCTGCCGGTCGACCGCCTCCCGCAGGGCGCGCCGCGCGCCGTACACGGCCACCTGGATGTTGTTCCGCGCCGCGGGCAGGTCGGCGCGTGGCCACAACGCCTCGGTGACGACCTCCCGCGGGGGCAGGTCCGCCCGATGGATCACCAGGTAGGCCAGCAGGGACCGGGGGCGGGCGCCCCAGCCTCGCACGAGCCGCCCGTTCATCATCACCGACAGCGGTCCCAGCACGTGCACGGCCATCTCCACCTGGCCCGTCACGGCCGTGCTCCCGGATCTCCCACCCGGCGCGGCGTCCGCGGCCCTCGGCGCCTCGGGGCCGCCGGACACACCGGCGATGTGGGCGTGCAGGAGCGCCGTCGTCTCGTGCTCCGACCGGGCGAGCGCGGCCTCCGCCTCGGCATGCAGGCGCCGGTCCCGGTGGATGTCCGCCAGCCGCCGCGTCAGCCTGTCCGTCTCGGAGACCGCGGCGGCCACCGCGTGGGACCGGTGACCGGCAGGGCCCTGCCGGCCCCGGACCGAGGCGACGTGCGCGGCCGCGTCGAGCAGATCCGGCTCCGCCTCGACAGCCTCGGGCGGCAGCTGGTCCAGCCAGCCGCCGACTGTCACCCACTGGCCGGCGGCGATCATGCCGTCGGCGACCCTGGCCAGCGCCCGCGCCGCCACCGCGCGATCGTCGAACTCGAGCAGCATGGGGATCGCCCGTTCCGGAGCGCCCGCCCGCAACAGCTCGAGCGCGGTGCCGCGCAGGGTCTCGCGGTCCAGCGCCGCGTCCTCGGCCAGAGCCGCGAGCAGCGGAGCGCGCCAGACGGTGCGCAGTCGTGACCAGTCGCCGATCAACGGCTGGAACCACGGTCCGGTCAGCTCGGCGAGCTGGTGCCGGTCCGCCTCCGGGAGGACGTACTCGACGTGCAGCAGCCGCGCGAGCATTCGACGGCCCGCGCCGGTGGCGCCCGCTAGGACGGTACGGGCCAGCGAGGTGAGCACGCCGGCAGGCGTCCGGCCGCGCAGAGCCTGAGCCAGATCACCGTCCGGCAGCGTGGTGCGCGCGAACTCGACGGCGTGCCGCAGCGCCGCGGACCGGCCGAGGAGCGCCGCCGCGTGACGCCGCCGGAGCCCGAGCCCACCGGGAAGCTCAACCTCCGACGGGTGCAGCCGGGCGCGCTCGGCCGGCGGCCGACGGGCGTCCCCGAGAACCGCGGTGCCCGGGAGCACGTCATGGCCGAACAGCACCCGGGGCGTCTCCTCGGGCAGAGCACTCAGCACATGGCTGCACGCGAGGTGCAACGACGGCCCGTGCGGATCGATCCGGTCCGCGTGTTCCAGCACCAGCGCCGACCCGGGCGGGAGCCGCTCGGCCAGTTCCACGCCGATCCTGCGGTAGATGTCGTCCCACTCGCGCACCGGGCCGGGCAACGGTCGCACCCGGGTGAGCAGGGTGGCGCCGAATCCGGGGGCTCGCCGCCGCACCGCGGTGATCAGCGTTGTCAGGAAGGTCGCCGGGTCACGGTCCTCGACGCCCAGCCGGAGCCAGACCGGCGTCCGGTCGACCGCCTCCAGCGCGGCCGTGAGCCCGTCGGTGAGCAGCGTGCCGGGGGGCGTGACAAACACGGTGGCGCCGCCGGTCACCGCGTCGACGAACAAAGAATGCGCCGTCACCGGCTGTGCTCCAAGAGGTTCCAGCACCTTGCCCGCGAGCATGCATCCCCCATGCAGCCGACAGTGAAGACACCGTAAAGACAACGGAAGAACATCCACATCTATATCACCGTTCGGCCAGGAAGTGGTGGGGTCCGCGCCGGACGTGCGGACAGCGCCACCGAATCCACCGCTTCAGCCGCGGGCCGGCGGCGAACCCCGGCCGCGCGCGACCACGCCGGGAGGCCGTCATCGCGACACGGACGGCCATGAGCCCCAATACCAGCGGCAGCGATAATCCCAACCGGGTTCCCGGCACGCGTTAACGGGGGCGAGCAGCGGTTACCGCGCCCCGTCGAGCCGGCGGCACAGCCGATTAACCGGCCCGACCGCCCCCTTAAGCCATCAGAACAAGATCGTTAATTGCCCGTGGGTAGACAGGGATCCGCATCCCGGAATTCGTTGTCGTCAACAACGGCCGCAGCTCAGGAGGAACCAGCGAATGACCCAGACAGGCGAGCCCGCCGGGCAGATCACCGCGGACGACTACGTGTCGATCGAGGACTCGAACGGAGTCGCGCCGACCAACATCATCAGAGTCGGCGATCCGTTCACCGTGTGGATCGACTTCGACCTCGCCGGCGCCCTCAACGAGGTCCTCGTCGGAATTCTGCGCTATTCGGTCCGGTACTGGGTGAACGGGCTCGGGAGCCCCGCCCCGGCGAACCCGATCCCGTCGCGGGGCGAGTCGACGACCCACGGCCAGCTCGGCTACCGCCGCGCCGGCACCGAGCGCACAGTGCCCGCCAACACGCTGGCGGCCGGGGTCTACCAGCTCGGCGCCATCGTCACGTTCCGGCTGAACAACAACGGGAACCTGCTCCACTACCCGCTCACCGTCTTCACCCTGCCCAAGATCATCGAGATCTACGCCTAGGCGGCCACCGGGCACCGGGCGTCCACCCGCTCCGACGGATCGGCCGCGCGCCCCGTACCGGTGGCACGCGGCCGATCCGTCCGGGGACCCCATTCACGCAGGTGGACCGTGGAGGGCACCGATGGCATCTGAGAGCGACGAGGCCCAGCGCGAGGAGAGCTTCGTGGTGCGCCTCCTCCTCGACTGCGACGGCGTCCGCAGCACCAGCGTGCAGCACGCACGCGAGAACGCCCCGATGCGCTGGCCGGGCTGGGAGCCGTCCGAGGTGATCGCCTTCATCGCGGCTCGGGCCGGCCGGCTCGCCCCGACGGCTCCGGCCGGCGCCCTGGAACCGCTCAGCGGCTCGAGACCGCTCAGCGGCTCGGAACCGCTCCCTGTGCGGCTCGGCGTTCAGGTCGAACCCGCCGGACCTCACCCAGGGGAACCGCTCACCGTCGCGCTGTCGATCGGATTCACCCCCGCCCACCCACCGCCCACCGGGCCGCTGGAGTACCACGCCGTCGTGGGTGTCCGGCCCGGCGATGCCGCGCCCGGCGCAGCGGGGAGCGCGGGGCACGGCACCGGCCCGGGCGGGACGGTGCTCCGCGCCCGGGGACGGCTCTCCACACGCTCCACGGTCATCCGGCTGACCGGTCCGGGGCTGCCCACCGGGCGCCACCTGATCGATGCCGCCGTAAGCCTGCGGGTCGCAGGCGTCGGACGTCCCGTCGGCCTCGCCACCGCCACGCAGGTCGTGCTCGAGGTCACGGACCGCCGAGGATCCACACCCCTTCCCGCGCCGAGCGGAACAAGTCCCACGAAACCGGCCACGAAACCGGTATCGAATACCGACACGGACGCCCGGCGCCCCGGTGGAGCATGAAAGCCGTTCACGTCTTTTCCCCGGTGATGTCACGGTGGCCTCGGCCCGACCTCCTTTCGGCAGGCCGCTCGGAGCCATGTCGAGATTCGAGTGCGTCGCTACCGGCCCACCCCCGAGCTGCCGGGCAGAATTACCGAGCGACGGTCCACGACAGAAAGCGGGAACAACGTGGCAACGGTTACCGACGGCGTTTATCGGATCGGCCTTGACAACAACCAGTTCCTCACCGCGGAAGGGCGCGACCGCAGCGTTATTCTGCCCGAAAACGGACGCGGCCAGGAATGGGAGGTCCGACGTACGGATAATGACACGTACACGATCCAGCAGACGTCCGACCAGCTCTTCCTCGGTTTCGACGGCGATCCTGACACCTTCGAGCTGGTGCGCCCTTTTCCGCAGCGTCGTGAGTGGCGGATCGAGCAGGGCCCCCGGCCGGGCTCCTTCGTCATCGGAGCGGTGGACAGCGACCTGACCGTCGGACTGCACCCGGCACTCATCTATCCGCCGATGGTGGCGCTCTCGCCCATCTTCCTCCAGGACCAGGGGTGGAGGTTCCAGGCGGTCAACTAGTCCGACCGGGCGTCGGTCGGCGGTCCGGCCGACCGGCCCCGTGCGCGCACCCGGACTCGGCGCGTGCGCGCACGGGGAGCCCTCGGCGGGCGACCCCCGGGCCGTTCCGATCGACAGCGCGGGTTCACCGGGAACCGCGACGGGCCACGGGCAGGCGGGACGGGCCGACGTGGTCGTCGAGCCAGCCGGTCAGCCGGCGCGTCTCCCGCCAGCCCGCCGCCACGTGCTCGACGCATTCCGGCTCGGCCAGCCACGCCGGCTCGCCGAACTCACGGTGGGCCGTGAGGGTCCGGTGCCGCAGCAGCTCGATGCGTGGGTGATCCGCGTCGTAGCCCCGCGGCCGGGTCTTGAGCGTCGTGCCCGACACCCCGTATCCCGCCTCCCGCAGCTCGCGCACCAGCGCCTCAAGCCGGGGGCCCGTCCGGTCGTCGGCGACCGCGGCGCGCAGGCGTTCCACCTGGTCCGGCGCGGTCCGCCAGTAACCGGTGGCGATCATCAGCCCGCGGGCGGAGACCTCGACGTAGCCGCCCCGCTCGTTGTGGGCGCCGATCGCCGTCTTGTAGGGCGACTTGTCCTTCGAGAATCGGACGTCCCTGTGCGGACGGAAAACATGCGGTGCGCCGAACTCCGGCTCGAGGGCGTCGAGCAGGGCGAGCATCGGGGCCCGGACGGCCTTCTCGTAGGTGTCGCGATGATCCGTCCAGTAGGCCTTGCTGTTGTCGGCCTCGAGGCCCTCGAAGAAGATCAGCGCTTCGGTGGGGAAGCCTGCGAACTCGGGCATCGACGCTCCTGGGCCGCGAACCGGCGGGACGCGCGCATCCTACGGCCGGGCACCGACGACTCGGCCATGGCCCAACGAGTGCCCACACGCCGGCCCGAATGAACCGGGAACAACGGAACGCGGCATGCAGATCGAGCTGCGCCCACCACGATGCCCACAGGTTGGACGCAAACCGGGACGTCTGATTGCATAGCTCACCGACACGGGGGTTGGCAGAAGCGGGCGGAACCCGTATCCGACGAGAGCATGTGAGACGCGATGACGACGCGGGCACGAGACCTGCTCAACCGATCCCGCGCGCTCCTGGGAGGCTCCCGCGGCATAGCGGCCCAGCTGCGGGGTGGTGATCTCCCGAATTCCCCACCGCAGCCCGGGCAGCCGGCCCGCGCCGGCCTCGTCAGCCGCCCGGCGGCCCCTGGCCGCAGGTCGGCGAACGAGCCGTGGGTCCGGCCGGGCGCCCCCGCGGCGGCCGCGGGGGCGGCGAGGTCGCCCCGCGGGGCTCCGACGGCGGGGATTCACACGTCGGCCCCGTCCACCCGCACCGCCGGCGCCGGCGCCGCGGAACAGTCGGCCCATGGCAGGCGGGCCGTACCGTCCCCGCTGCCCGCCGCCTCCACCGGCCCGGCCGCGGCCGGGGCACCCGCGGCCGAGGCGCTCTCCGCGATCTGCGCGGACGTGGCGCTGCGCGACCTCAACCTGGTCGACTCCCTGCTCTCCCAGCTGGAGGACATGGAGGCCAAGGAGGAGGACACCGACCGCCTCGCCGAGCTGTACCGGCTGGACCACCTCGTCACCCGGCTGCGCCGCAATGCCGAGAACCTGCGGGTACTCGCGGGCCGTGACGCCGGCGGCGCCTCCTCCGACACGACCGCTCTGGTCGACGTCGTGCGCGCGGCGATGTCGGCCATCGACCACTACTCGCGGGTCACGATCGGCCGGGTGGTCCCGCTCGGCGTGGTCGGCTTCGCCGCCGAGGACGTCGGACGGCTGCTCGCGGAGCTGCTGGACAACGCGACCAAGTCGTCTCCCCCGACCGCGCCGGTGCGGGTCGGCGTGCACCTCACGGAGCTGGGCAGCGCGCTGCTGCGGGTCGAGGACGAGGGCATCGGGCTCCCGCCGGACCGGCTGCGCCAGCTCAACGAGCGACTCGCCGGCGACCCCGTCCTGGACGACGAGGCGGTGCGCCACATGGGCCTGGCCGTGGTGCGCCGGCTCGCGATCCGCCACGATCTGCGGATCTGGCTGGAGCGCCGCCACCCCCACGGGACGACCGCCTCGGTGCTCATCCCCTCCGCCCTGATCTGCGAACTGCCCGAGAGCAGCTGGTCGGGCACGCAGACCGTGGTGGTCCGCGACGGCGACCCGACCGCGCCGGGTCCGGCCGCGCGTCCCGCCGCGCGCGACGGTCAACCGCGGGCGGACCTCCAGTACCGGGCTCCGGGCGGGGCTCCGGGCGGGAAACAGTCCGCCAACGGAGCGGGCCACCCGCGGGAATCCACGCTGTTCACCCAGGCGGGCGGTGCACCGGCCG
Organism: Parafrankia discariae; assembly: GCF_000373365.1. Taxonomy (NCBI): domain Bacteria; kingdom Bacillati; phylum Actinomycetota; class Actinomycetes; order Frankiales; family Frankiaceae; genus Parafrankia; species Parafrankia discariae. The sequence continues at coordinate 41,438 of NZ_KB891213.1, read as the reverse complement.
GGCCGACACCGGGCCCGGCCGGGGTGACGCTGTCCTCGCCACCCGCGGCGGACGCACTGATCGGTGGCACGACCGCGAGCGGTCTCCCCCGCCGGGTGTCGCGCAGCCTCAAGAACCCCGCCGGCGACGGCGCCCGCCCGCCCGCGAACACCGCGCCCACGGCCATCACCCCGGCCACCCCGGTCACACCGGTCACCCCGGCTGCGGCGGACACAGCGCCGGCCGCGACGGATGCGGGCGCGGGCGCGGAGCCGGGTACGGCGGAGGGCGGATCGCCGGCGGCGCAGGCGCTTTCGGCCCGGGCCGCGGACCACGCGAGACTACTAGCGGATCTCGACGCCTTCAGCGAAGGCGAACGGATCGCCCACGAACACCAGCGAGGGGACTCAGGACCCACCAGTGACGGGGACTCACCAGTGACGGGGACACAGCAGTGACGGATCAGACCAACCGCCGCGCGGACCACGACTTCAGCTGGCTGATCAATGACTTCGTCGGCAAGGTCCACGGTGTCACCCATGCCCTGATCCTCTCGTCCGACGGCCTGTCGCTCACCGCGTCCGACGGGGTGAGCTCCGCGGAGCGGGACCAGCTCGCGGCGATCGCCAGCGCGATGCTCAGCCTTGCCCGCAACAGTGCGACGTTGTTCGACCGGGGAACCTGCGAGCAGATCATCGTGCGGCTCAGCGGTGGCTACTTCCTGTTCATGAGCATCGACGAGGGAGCGGGACTCGCCGTGCTGACCGGACCGGACTGCGACATGAAGGTGGTCGGCTACGAGATGACACAGTTCGTGCTGCACGCCGGGCACGCGCTCACCCCGGACCGGCGCGCGGACCTGCGCCGCGTCCTGGTCGGACGCCAGGTACCGAGCTGAGCCGGGACAACGCGGCGGATCACGGCACGGATGATCCCGCCGCGGCGGGCGACGCACGGACCAGGACGGGGGACGGACCAGAATCGTGAAGAGCATGTCTGAAGACTCCGCACAGAACGGACGGCCGAAGCGTGGCCCGCGCAGCAAGCGGATCCGCCCCTACGCCCTCACCGGGGGCCGGACGAGGGCCCGGCATCACCTGCTCGTCGAGACCCTGGTCTCGGTGCCGAGCTACGACCCGACGCTCAGCGAGACGCTGATGCCCGAGTCCAAGGCGCTGTACGAACGCGCCCGGGGGCAGCTGTCCATCGCCGAGCTCTCGGTGATGCTGTCGATCCCGCTCGGGGTGGTCCGCGTCCTGATCAGCGATCTGGCCGCACAGGGGGCGATCCTCATCCACCCCACGGCCCACACCTACCACCATGATCGAAACATGCTCGAAAGGATTCTCAGTGGCCTGCGGGAGCTCCCGGTCTGACGCGACTCCGGGTCCGGACGGCGGTGTGGAGTGGGCATGACCCCGACCGACGCCGACGAACTCGACCCCGCCACGGCGATCTCCGCGAAGATCGTGATCGCGGGCGGGTTCGGAGTGGGCAAGACCACGCTGGTCAGGTCGATCTCGGAGGTTCCTCCGCTCAGCACGGAGGCGTGGATGACCGAGGCCAGTGAAGGCATCGACGACCTGTCCATGAGCGGCGGGAAGAGCACGACGACGGTCGCGATGGACTTCGGCCGGATCTCGCTTTACCCGGACCTGGTGCTGTACCTGTTCGGCACCCCGGGCCAGCCCCGTTTCTGGTTCCTCTGGGACGACCTGTCGCGCGGTGCGCTGGGCGCGATCGTTCTCGTCGACAGCCGCCGTCTCGACCAGTCCTTCGCCGCGCTGAACTACTTCGAGAACGACTCGACGGTCCCGTACATCGTCGCCGTCAACCGTTTCGAGGGAAAGCTGTGGCACGACGTCGAGGAGGTCCGGGAGGCGCTCGCGCTGCGCCCGGACATCCCGCTCGTCACCTGCGACGCCCGCGAGACGGCGTCGACGGCTCAGGTGCTGCGGGAACTGGTTCTGCACACGATGTCACTGGCCCAGGTCCCGGAACCCAGGAGGACACGGACGCATGCGTAAGATCCTGATCGTCGGTGCGGGCCAGTCCGGCCTGCAGCTGGCCCTGACCCTGCGCGAGCACGACTACGACGTGACGGTGATGTCCGCGCGCTCCCCCGAGGAGATCCGCCGGGGCCGGGTCATGTCGACCCAGGCGATGTTCCACAGCGCGCTGCAGTCCGAGCGCGACCACGGCCTCAACCTCTGGGAGGCCGACACCGTCCGCATCGAGGGGCTCGGGCTGTCGATCGCGGGGCCGGACGGCGGCCGGGCGCTCGACTGGTTCGCCCCGCTGGACCACTACGCGCAGTCGGTCGACCAGCGGGTCAAGATGGCCGGCTGGGCCGAGCTGTTCGAGGAGCGCGGCGGCAAGCTCATCCTGCACGGCGTCACCACGGCCGACCTGAACGGGCTCGTCGATCTCTACGACCTCGTCGTGGTCGCCGCCGGCAAGGGCGAGCTGGTCGGCCTGTTCGACCGCGACGCCGCCCGCTCGCCGTACACCGTCCCCCAGCGCGCGCTGTCGCTCGCGTACGTGCACGGCCTGGCGCCCCGGCCGGAGCATCCCACCGCGCCGGGTGTGCGGTTCAACATCATCCCCGGGGTCGGCGAGCTGTTCATGATCCCGGCGTACACGCTGAGCGGGAACTGCGACATCCTCTTCTTCGAGGGGATCCCGGGCGGCCCGCTGGACTGCTGGGACGACCACCCGAAGCCCGCCGAGCACCTGCGCCGCATCCTGGACCTCATCGAGCGGTTCCTGCCCTGGGAGTACGAGCGCTGCGCGAAGGTCGAGCTCACCGACGACCACGCGACCCTGGCCGGCGGGTACACCCCAGTCGTGCGGCGGCCGGTGGGCAACCTGCCCGCGGGCGGGGCGGTGCTCGGGATGGCCGACGTCGTCGTGGCGAACGACCCGATCACCGGCCAGGGCTCGAACAACGCCGCGAAGTGCGCGACGTCGTATCTGGCCAGCATCCTCGAACACGGTGACAAGCCGTTCGACCAGGAGTGGATGCAGGCCACCTTCGACCGCTACTGGGCGAGCGCGCACGACGTCACGGTCTGGACGAACGCCCTGCTGCAGCCCCCGCCCCCGCACGTGCAGCAGATCCTCGGCGCCGCGCAGGCGAACCCCGCGGTGGCCCGACGGTTCGTGAACGGCTTCGACGACCCGTCGGACTTCCAGGACTGGTTCCTCGACCCGGAGAAGGCGGCGGCCTACCTGGCCACCGCCTGAGTTCGCGGCTCCCGCGCCGTTCGGTCGAAGCGAGTTGTCCGCGCCCCGCCAGGTGCTGGTGACACAACTCGCGTCGGGTGAGCCCTCCGTCCGCCGAGGCGGCGCGGGGCCGCCGCGAGGTTCGGTGGACTGGGATTCGGCGGAGGAGAGGCTCCGCCGCTCAGTGGTGCTGGACGATCTGGATGAGGTTGCCGCAGGTGTCGTCGAGGACGGCGGTGGTGACCGGCCCCAGCTCCGTCGGCTCCTGGGTGAAGCGGACACCGAGCGCGCGCAGCCGGGCGACCTCGGCGTGGACGTCGTCGACGGCGAACGCCGTGTAGGGGATGCCGTCGGCGACGAGCGCGTCCTTGAACGGGCGGGCGGCGGGGTGCGCGTCCGGCTCCAGCAGCAGTTCCACGCCTTCGGGGCCGTCCGGGGAGACGACCGTGAGCCAGCGGTACCCACCCAACGGCACCTCGGCCTTCTTCACGAAGCCGAGGACCTCGGTATAGAAGCGCAGCGCCTTGTCCTGGTCGTCGACCAGGACGCTGGTCAGGTTGATCCGCATTGCCGCCCCCCGACCGTCAGAGGTTGATCATGTGGCCGGCGAGGCCGTGGATCGCCTCCTGCAACGCCTCGCTCAGCGTCGGGTGGGTGTGCACGTTGCGGGCGAGCTCGAGCGCGGTGAGGTCCCATTTCTGGGCCAGCGTCAGCTCGGGCAACAGCTCGGAGACGTCCGGGCCGATCAGGTGGCCGCCGAGCAGCTCGCCGTACTTCGTGTCGGAGATCAGCTTGACGAAGCCGTTCGGGTCGCCCAGGCCGTGGGCCTTGCCGTTCGCGGTGAACGGGAACTTCGCCACCTTGATGTCGTGGCCCTCCTCCCGCGCCTGCGCCTCGGTGAGGCCGAAGCTGGCGACCTGGGGCTGGCAGAAGGTGGCCCGCGGCATCATCCGGTAGTCACCGAGTGTCACCGTCTCGGCGCCGGCGATGGTCTCGGACGCGACGACGCCCTGTGCCTCGGCGACATGCGCCAGCATGAGCTTCGCCGTCACGTCGCCGATGGCGTAGATGTGCTCGACGTTGGTGCGCATGTGGTCGTCGATCGCGATCGCGCCGCGGTCGGTCAGCGCCACGCCGGTGTTCTCCAGGCCGAAGCCCTCGACGTTGGGCGCGAACCCGATGGACATGAGGACCTTGTCCACCTCGACCGAGCCTCGGCCGCCGTCCTTGCCGGTGTACTCGACGGTCACCGAGGAGCCGTTGTCCGTCACCGTCTCGACCTTGGTCGAGGTCAGGATCGGCACGCCGAGCTTCTTGTACTGGCGGACGATCTCCTTGGAGACGTCGGCGTCCTCGTTCGGCAGCGCGCGGTCGAGGAACTCGATGATCGTGACGTCCACACCGTAGTTGCGCAGGACGTAGGCGAACTCCATGCCGATCGCCCCGGCGCCGACGATCGCCATCGACCGCGGCAGCTCGCGGGTGAGGATCTGCGTCTCGTAGGTGACGATGTTGTCGGAGAGCTCGACGCCGGGCAACAGCCGGACTCTGGAACCCGTCGCGATGATCGCGTGGTCGAAACTCACCTGGTCGGTGCCGCCGGCGGAGAGGGCGACGTCGAGGGTGTTCGGGTCACGGAAGGTGCCGCGGCCGGTGAACTCGGTGATCTTGTTCTTCTTCATCAGGAAGTGCACGCCCTTGACGCGCCCCTCGGCGACCTGACGGCTGCGGTCGAAGGCGGCGCCGAAGTCGAAGCTCACCTCGCCGGAGATACCGAAGGTCTTCGCCTCGTGGGCGAACAGGTGCGCGAGCTCGGCGTTGCGCAGCAGCGCCTTCGAGGGGATGCACCCGACGTTCAGGCAGACGCCGCCCCAGTACTTCTCCTCGACGACCGCGACCGACAGCCCGAGCTGGGCCGCCCGGATCGCCGCGACGTAGCCGCCAGGACCTCCACCTAGGACGACGAGATCAAAGTGCGCTGCCATAGGTCCACCCTACGATCAGTCAGGACGCCGATTCGCGGCGCGGTGCGGAGACTTCAACCACGCATGCTGCCAGCGTCATTCCGACGCGCCCACAGGTGGGCATGCCGGACTCCGGCCATGTCCGGCACTCCCCGGGGCCGCGGCGACGGACGCGCGCCGGAGCAGTAGGTCCGCACAGAGCGGACGGACGTTTTCGGGGATCACACGGATGCCACCGTCACGGTGAATTCCGGTCAGTCGGGCACCGCGCGCAGCGGGGATCGGCCTACCCGCAGTCGGTCCAGGGCAACGGCGGTCGGCGCGTCCGCCGGTAGCTGCACGACGAGGCGCAGGTCGTCGTCGGCGGGCAGCTCCAGCGTCTCGAAGGCCAGCCGCAGCTCGCCCGCCTCGGGATGGGCGAGGCGGGTGACGCCGCTGGCCGCGGGCAGGCCCGGCACCGAGGCGACCCGCTCGACGAAGGCCGCTCCGGCGGTGACGCTGAGCTCGTCGGCGAGCGCCGCGACGTAGCGGTCCGCCCGGAAGGGACCCTGCTTGAGCGCGGCCACCTGGTCGTCCGCGACCTGGTCCCAGTCGGGCCAGGCCCGGCGCGCCCGCTCGTCGGTGAAGACGAAACGGGCCAGGTTCGGCACGGCGCCCGGGCGGGGCGGGCCGTCCAGCAGGCCGATCGGACGGGCGAGCCGCTCGTAGGCCGGGGTGTGGGCGAGCACGTCGCTCACCCGGTTGAGCAGCACCGCGGCGGCCGGTTCGAGGTGCGCCAGCAGCGCCCGCACGGTCGGGCGCACCGCGCGGGCCGGGGCCGCGCCCACCCCGCAGGTGAAGCCGCCCTCGGCGCCCTTGCTGAGCCGGTGCAGGTGGATCCGCTCGCGCGGGGTGAGCCGCAGCGTGTCGGCGAGGGTGGCGAGCACCGCGGCGGAGGGCCGGCGGTCACGGCCCTGCTCAAGGCGCGTCACGTACTCCACGCTGACGCCGGCGAGCGTCGCCAGCTCGGAGCGGCGCAGCCCGGGGGTGCGCCGGCGGGGGCCGGCCGGCAGGCCGATGTCCGCCGGGTGAATGGCCTCGCGTCGGGCCCGCAGGAAGAGACCCAGTTCGTTGCCGGCCATGGACCTGACCGTAACCGACCACGACGGCCGGATCGTGGCCCTCCCGCTACCAGCCTCAGGCCGGTCTCCCCGCCCCGACGGCGGCGCGCCAGCGTGGGCGGCGTCGCCGGATCGACGCCCCACAGCAATCGACCTCCCACACCGATCGACCTCCCACACCGATCGATGTCCCGCAGTGAAGGAGCCAGCCGGATGCCCGGAGACACCCTCGACCTCGCCGTGATCATCGGAAGCGTCCGGGAGGGCCGGTTCGGCCCGGTGGTCGCGCGGTGGTTCGTCGAACAGGCCGAAGCGCACGGCGGCTTCACCGTCGACCTGATCGACCTCGCCGACACCCCGCTGCCGCTCGCGCTGCCGGCGGTGCCGCCGGCGATCGCGCCGGACCTCGTCCGTCCCCCCGCCCTGGCCGAGCTGAGCCGGCGCGTCGCGGCCGCGGACGTCTACGTGGTGGTGACGCCCGACTACAACCGCAGCTATCCGGCGTCGCTCAAGGCCGCCATCGACTGGTACCACCTGGAGTGGCGGGCCAAGGCGATCGGGTTCGTCGGGTACAGCGGGGCCAGCGGCGGCCTGCTCGCGATCGAGCACCTGCGGCAGGTGTTCGGCGAGCTGCACGCGCACACCGTGCGCCACTATGTCTCGTTCCCGCGGTACTACCAGCTGTTCGACGCCGCCGGGTCACTCGCGGACCCGCGGGAGGCCACCGAGGCCGCGCGGATCCTGTTGGACGAGCTCTCGTGGTGGGGCACCGTCCTGCGCGACGCCCGCCGGACACGGCCGCTCGGGCTGGTTCCCGCGGCCCGTTCCGTCCCCGGCGACGCCGGGTAGGAGAGGCCGGGTAGGCGAGGCCGCCGCCTTTCCCGGTGTCCGATCCCGATCACGCTCCCGATCCCGATCCCGGTGTCCGATCTCGCCGCCGTTGTCGCTCCGTGTGGTTTCTGGTGCCGTGCGCAGCCGACCGGGCGCGGTGTGCGCGGATCGGCCATTGGCGGGCTCGCGGGTTCCCACCCATCCGGGCGATCCGGCGGGCCGTCGGCCGCGCGGCCGGGGTGTCGTCCGAATGCCGGCCAGGTGCCGACCGGTGGGCGCCACCGCGGCCGCCCGGCCCTCGCCGCTGCGACTCCGTGCAGGTCATGGGCCTGAAAACCGTCGAACCGGGGCCGTCAAGTAGGCCGTAACGCGACCCACACGAGCGCACGGTCACACCCCGGCCGGACCCAGACCACCTGCCCGAACAGGCGGTTGGCGGGGTAGGCACCCATAAGATGCACGTGACTGCCTTAAACCCATTTCTTACGACATGGTCGTTCTACCGACATGGTCGATTCGATTTGGGCGCGGCCCCGGGAGGGGGACGATGAGCGACACTCCGCAGAGCGCGGTCGGGGTGGGTCCAGGCGAGCCGGCAGCGCCCGCCAGTCGGATCGAACCCGTGCGCGATGCGGTGTTTACCCCACTGACGCCGCACGATCCACACAGTGTGAGCCGATATCTGCTGCGGGCCCGGATCGGCGAAGGCGGCATGGGCGCGGTGTACCTGTCGTACACCCCCGGTGGACGTCCGATCGCGCTCAAGGTGGCCCGCCCGGAACTGGCGGCGGACCCCGACTTCCGCAGCCGGTTCTCGAAAGAGGTCGCGATCGCGCGCCGTGTCCAGGGGCCCTACACCGTTCCTGTGATCGACGCCGATCCCGAGGCCCTGCGCCCGTGGATCGCCACCGCCTACGTCGCCGCCCCCTCGCTGGCGGTCGCCGTGGTGCGCCAGGGCGCGCTCCCGTCGGCGACCGTGCTGATGCTGATCGCGGGTGTGGCCGAGGCACTGCAGTCCATCCACCGGTCGGGTGTGATCCACCGCGATCTGAAGCCCGGCAACGTCATCCTCGCCGACGACGGGCCACGGGTAATTGATTTCGGTGTGGCCCGGGCCATCGAGACATCGACCGCGGCCATGACCCAAACGGGTGTACGCATAGGAACACCCGCATTCATGTCACCGGAACAGGTCCGGGGAAAGCAGATCGACGCCGCGGGCGATGTGTTCGCGCTCGGCTCCACCGCCTATTACGCGCTGACCGGACGTCCCCCGTTCGGGTCGGACGCCGCGGTGTTCCACCGCATTGAGCACCAACAGCCCGACTGGGAGCACTGCCCGGACAACGTGCGGGCGGTACTCGCCCGTTGCCTGGCCAAGGACCCGGCGGAGCGGCCGACGTCCACCCAGGTGATCGAGCTGTGCCGATCCGCGATCACCGATGACCTCTACCTGCAGACCGGCGGCGGATGGCTGCCGCCCACGGTCGCGGCCGAGGTCACCCGGTACCGGATCTCCACCGTGCCCTCACCGACCGCGAGCATGCCGGCGGTCCCGCCGCCGACGTTCCAGTCGGCGCCGACGGGCGCGCCGGACGCGATGGACGCGCTGGGCACGCCCTTCCCGAGTGAGCCGAGCGGCGACGACGCGGGCGCCGCCTCCCCGGCGGCGGCTCGCTCGGTGTCGGCCTACTCCTCGGCGTCGATCACCCACATCGCCCGCGCCCCCCACCCGCCCCATGCGCTCAACGCGCTCAACGCGGGAGTCTCCCCGCGTGCCCTCAACGCGGCCCGCCAGCCGCGGGCGCTGTGCGCGCCGCGCGTACCCCGCGCGCTCGGAGCGGCGAGCGTCGCCGCGGGGCCCGCGGGGCCCGCGGTCGGCGGCGGACGGGGCTCGGCCGGCTATGACACCTCCGGTGGGCTGGGGACACCCGCGCCCAACGCCGAGGACGGCGCGGGTACCCCGGGGCTCGCCGCGAACGGGATGGACGGCGCGCAGGCCGCGTTCGGCTCCTCCGCCGTCCGCGGCGCCCTCGCGGCCGCCGGCCCCGCCGCCCCAGCCACCCCCGGGAACGCCCCGGCCCAGCCACCCGGCGGATCCCCGCCGGACGCCCCCGCGGCGCCAGCCGTCGAAACCAGCGGTTCCAGCGGTTCCGCGGCGCAGGACGGTTCGGCGATGCCAGACGGCTCCGCGGCGCCGGACGGTTCGGCGCCCCGGACCGCCTCGGGCTCACCCGCTTACCCGGGTGTCGCTCCGCCCCCGGGCGCGCCGGATTCCACCGGCTCCCCTGGCGCTGTCAGCGGTCCCGACGCGGCCGGCTTCGCCGGTTCCCTCGGCGTCCCCGATTCCGCCGCCTCCGGTTCCCCCGGCGCGGCCGGGACCGCCGCCCCGGCCACCTCGGGCGGGGCCGGCAGCGCCTCCGGCTCGGACGGGCCGCGGCAGGCCGGCGGCCCCACGTCCCCGGCCAACCCCGGCGACGCCGCCGGCCCGGCCGACGGCGACCCGGCCGACGGCGACCCGGCCGGGGCTCGCCGGCGCGGCCGCCGGCGGCGGCGTCTGGTGACCGTCGTCCTGGCGCTGGTCGTCACCGTCAGCGCGGTGTTCTTCTGGCTGGCCTCCAAGCCGGCGGGCGGCGAGCCCGTCGCGCTCGTGGTCACCCCGTCGCAGGACGCCGGATCAGCCGGTCCGGACTCCCCCGGAGCGACACCGGGCACCATCCGCCGGGAGTCGAGGACGACGCCGCGGGCCGGTGCCGAGGCCTCGCCCACCGCCACGCCGACTCCCACCACCACCCCTGTCCCCGCGCCGCGGGTCTCCGCCACGCCCATCCAGCGCCTCGGCTGTCCCGCGAAGCCCGCCACCAGGGCGAACGGCGACGGGACCGGCGTCCTGATCACGGCGAGCGTCCTGCGGGAGGGCCCGGCGGACACCTGCGGATCGGTCGTGACGCTCGTGCGGGGCCGGAAGTTCTGGCTGTGGTGCAACGTCGTCACGAAGTCCAACGACACGTGGTGGTGGGCCCGCCTCGACGGAACCGAGACCTACGGCTGGGTCCGGGACGACGACATGAAGGTCGACTACACCGACGACGACGGCGACGGCGAGGTACTCGTCTCCAGCTGCGACGGCAAGGTCACCCCGAGGTAGGCACGGGCCCCGGCTCCAGGACCTCCGGCTCCAGGATCTCCGCCACCAGCAGCGCGACGTCGTCGGTGAGGGCCGAGCCCGTCCACTCCCGGACCCGGGCGACGAGATCGCCCAGGCAGTCGTCGAGGACGGCGGGGCGGGCCAGCGCCGCGCCGACCGCCGGCAGCAGCGGGAAGAACTCCCCCGACTCGGGATGCCGGGCCTCGGCGATGCCGTCGGTGTAGAGCAGCACCCGGTCGCCGGGCTCGATCACGATCGAGGTGAGGTCGGCCCCGCCGGTCAGCAGCCCGAGCGGCGGTCGCCGGCTGACCGCGGTCAGCGGCCACGCGCACGTCCGGCGTACCAGGATCGGATCGGGGTGCCCGGCGTTGACCATGTCCAGCCGGTCGCCGCTGATCTGCACGACGGCGGCGGTGACGAAGTCGTCCAGGCCGCTGACCTCGGCGACCTCCTGGTCCAGGTCGGTCAGGACGGCGCGGAGATCCTGGCGGTGCCGGGCGACGACCCGAAAGCACCCGAGCACCCGGCTGGCGATCCCGACCGCGTCCAGGCCCTTGCCCCGTACATCGCCGACCAGCAGCCGGCTGCCCCACGGGCTGTCGATCACCTCGTAGAGATCACCACCCACCATCGCCTCGGCGGCGGCGCTCTCGTAACGGACCGCCAGCCGCAGCTGCCCCGTGAACGTCGGCACACAGGACAGGATCGCCAGCTGGGTCATCTCGGCGACCCTGGTGACGTTCTGCAGCTTGGTCTCGCGTCGCGTGTTGTACCGGCTGACGAGGACAGCCATGGCTCCCCCGGTGGCCACACCGGCGAGTCGCACCAGCTGGGCGGCCAGCCCGCCCTCGTTACCGGTGAACAACCCGTCCTGCAGGCCCATCAGCACACAGGCCAGCAGCGCCACGACCGCGTAGACCATGGTCAGGGCGGGCCCGGCCAGGGTGGCGGCGAGCAGCGGGCTGAGCACGGTGAGCTCGAGAATCGTCCAGTGGTTACTGGTGAACTGGACACCGACGACGAGGCCGAGCATCGCCAGCGGGGCCGCCCGCACGACCCACCGGGCGAGCAGGCGGCGCGCGCGTGGCCCTCGCCCCCGCGGACCGGACGCACGGGGCCCGGCGTCCGGCCCGCGCTCCGGGCGCCGCGGTGCGGCGTCGACGCTCACGGCCGGCCCGCCACGGCGATCACGGGCCCCGACCCCCCCACCCGCCTGCGCCGACAGCCACCCTGAGCCTGTTCCCCGAACCCGCCCGCGCCGAACCGGCCCCGACCAGGTCGAGGGGGTGAATGCTGCTGCCTGCTGGCCGCCAGTTAGCGCCAGAGAGCGCTGTATGATGAAGGGGTGAATCTCAAGGACTGGGCTGCGGTGAACGGGGTCGGGTACTCGACCGCCCGTCAGTGGTTCCTTGAGGGCAGGCTGCCCGTGCCCGCGCGCAGGGTCGGCGGGCTGATCCTGGTCGACGAGCCGGCCCGGCCGGCGGCGGTGGAGACGGTCGCGGTGTACGCCCGGGTCTCGTCCGCCGACCAGCGATCGGATCTTGACCGGCAGGTCGCGCGGGTCACCATGTGGGCGGCTGGGCAGGGCCTGCCGGTCGGCCGGGTCGTGACCGAGGTCGGCTCCGCGCTGAACGGGCACCGCCGGAAGTTCCTCGCCCTACTGCGCGACCCGGCCGTGACCACGATCGTCGTCGAGCACCGGGACCGGTTCGCCCGGTTCGGCGCCGAGTACGTCGAGGCCGCGCTCGCCGCGAACGGCCGGCGCCTGCTGGTCGTCGACCCCGCCGAGGTCGATGACGACCTCGTCCGGGACATCACCGAGATCCTCACGTCGATGTGCGCTCGGCTCTACGGCCGCCGGGCCGGCGCGAACCGCGCCCGGCGCGCGGTCGCCGCCGCGACCGAGGCTGCCGAATGAAGACGACGCAGGCGTTCCGGTTCGCGCTCGACCCGAACGACGTCCAGCTTGCCGGCCTGCGCCGCCACGCCGGGGCGGCCCGGTTCGTCTACAACTGGGGCCTGGGTTTCGTGAAGGCCGCGCTCGCGCAGCGCGACGCGGAGCAGAGCTACGGCCTGGCCGGTGAGGCGCTGACCGTGGTGCCGTGGACGCTGCCCGCGCTGCGGCTGCGCTGGAACCAGGTGAAGAACGACGTCGCGCCGTGGTGGGGCGAGTGTTCGAAGGAGGCGTTCTCCGCCGGACTCGACCAGTTGGCCCGCGCGTTGAAGAACTTCTCCGACTCGAAGAACGGGAAGCGCAGGGGACGGCGGGTCGGTTTCCCCCGGTTCAAGAAGCGAGGGAAGGCCCGCGACTCCTTCCGGTACACGACCGGCGCCTACGGCCCAGCCGGCGACCTGCACGTCAAGCTACCCCGGATCGGCCGCGTCAAGGTCCACGAACCGATGGGCGCGCTCACCGGCCGGTGGGCCGATGGGCGGGGACGGCTGCTCGGCGCGACCGTGTCCCGCACGGCGGGCCGCTGGTTCGTGTCGTTCACCGTCGAGGCCGAACGGGAGGTTCCCGAAGCGCCGTCACCACGGCAGCGGGCCGGCGGGCCGGTCGGCGTCGATGCCGGCGTGAAGCACCTCGCGGTCCTCTCGACCGGCGAGCAGGTCGACAACCCGAAACCACTCGCCCGCTCCCAGCGGAAGCTACGGAAGGCGTCCCGGGCCTACTCCCGGTCGAAGCCGGGCAGCGCCGGCAGCCGCCCACGCGCCACCCGGCTCGGAAAGATCCACGCGCACGTCGCGAACCAGCGACGCGACGGCCTGAACAAGCTCACCACCCGGCTTGCCACGAACCACGACGTGGTCGTCGTCGAGGACCTGCACGTCGCCGGCATGGTCCGCAACCGGCGCCTCGCCCGCGCCGTCGCCGACACCGGGATGGCCGAGATCCGCCGCCAACTCGACTACAAGACCCGGTGGTACGGCTCGCGGCTGCACATCGCGGACCGCTGGTACCCAAGCTCGAAGACCTGCTCCGGCTGCGGCTGGCGAAACCCAAGCCTGACGCTGTCGGACCGCACGTTCCACTGCCAGTCCTGCTACCTGGTGATCGACCGCGACACCAACGCGGCGGTCAACCTGCGCAACCTCGTCGCCGCCAGTACATCGGAGACGCAAAACGCCCGTGGAGCCGACCATAAGACCCCGCTCGCGGGGCCGGTGGCTGTGAAGCGGGAACCAGGCACGGCCGCGGCCGGTCAGACCCGGGGTGCCCCACCGCAAGGTGAGGCGGCATGACCAGCGCCATCCAGCACTGTCATGCAACGGTCAGGGCAGGAGCAGGGCGGGGGCGAGCTCGCCGAGGATCAGCGCGGCCAGCAGGACGGTGACGGCGTTGGACTCGCGTGGGGTCAGGTCCTGCTCGCCGACGTGGTCACGCCGGCCGGTGTAGCCGGCGAAGTACCACTTCATCACCGTCGCGCCGGCGCCGGCGACCGCGAGGACGAGCGCGCCGGCCGCCGGTACCGACCAGCCGCCCACGCCGTCGAGCAGCAGGTCCTCCCAGACGAACCCGAGGGTCGCCGGAAACCCGATCGACGTCAGCCCGAACAGCAGGAACGCCACCGCGAGCCGCGGGGTGCGGGCGAAGCAGCCCCCCGGGCCGGTAAGGAGCATCGGGCCCCGCCGGGCCTCCGTCGCGGCGGCGATCATCATCGCGCCGCCCGCGGCCACCGCGCCGACCTGCCAGGACAGGACGGCCCCCGACCGTGCCGGCTCGGACCCGATGAGGATCCCGCAGCTCAAGACGCCGGAGAGCGCCAGGCCGATCTGGGCGAGCGCGGACCGGACGTCCCGGGCGACGAGCCCGAGGCCGGCGCCCAGCAGGGCGCTCGCCGCGGCCACGGCGACGACCCAGCCGTGATCCGGCACCGCCCGTCCGACCTCGGGGAGCAGCAGCACGCCCGCCGGCCCGGCGGCGAAGGCGACGACCAGCCCGGCGGGGGCCGTCCGGGCGAAGGGCTCGTACCACAGGTGCAGCGGCAGGAGGCACTGGCGGACACCGACGCCGACCGCGAGCAGCAGCGCGGCCACCGTGCCGCCGAGCCGGTCGGCCAGGAGAAGCCCGGCGGCGCACGCCCCGACTCCCACGAGATGGTGCAGCGCGAACAGCCGGGTCGGGCCGCGGCCGGGGGCGCGTTCCCGCAGCTCCCGCCACACGACGAAGGCTGACAGCGCCCACGAGATCACCGCCGCGGTCGGACCGGCCACCCCGGGCGGACCAGCCGCCCCGGGCGGGCCAGCCACCGCGGTCGCCGCCGTGCCCCCGGCGAGAACGAGCAGGATCCGCGCGAACGTCGCCTGGTCGTGCGAGGCGACCGACCGCGCGTCGGGACGCGCCGCGACGGCGGGGAGGCCGGCGGCCAGGGACGGGATGGTCCGGGGCGGGGTGATCGGTGCCAGCGCGGTGGCGGCGAGACCGGCCAGACAGGTCACGAACGGCATCCACCACCCGGACCCGGGGGCGAGCAGGCCCACCCGGTGGCCGTCGGGCCACCCCGTCCAGCGGGCGACGACCATCGTCACGGCGACACCGAGCGCCGTGACGGTGACGCACCCGGCCGCGGCGGCCCGGGCGGATCGAGGGTCCGGGGCCCGCCGCGCCAGCACCGAGCCGACGAGCAGAAAGGCGGCCGCGACGCACGGGACGGCCGCGATGGTCACCAGGGCCCTCCTCCCCGAGGTCGGACCGGTCGGACATCCGTGGGAAAGCGGGGTGTGTCCTCCTGGTGCCGCCAACGCGAGGCGCCGACCGAGGACGAACCGTTCCTGGCGCGCAGGCGGTGCCCGGCGGGATCGCCGTCCCGGCGCGCCAGACCCGCCGGCCCCGGCTTCTCCACGGTGTCCGGATCCCCGGTCGCCTCCGGATCCCCGGTCGCCTCCGGATCCCCGGTCGCCTCCGGATCCCCGGCGGCCTCCGGGCTCCCGGCCGCCTCCGGAGCCTCGGTCGCCTCCGGACGGTCGACCGCCTCCAGAGCATCGTCCGGGCCCGGACCATCGTCGATCGCGTCGACCGCCTCCGGGGCGTCCGCCGCGACCGGTCGGCCGGGCCCGTCGAGGGCCGGGTCCGAGCAGGCCGCGTCGGTCGGCGCGGCGTCCGGTGCGAGGTCGTCGGCCGCCGGACGCGGCCCCGGCAGTCGGGGCGACACAGACGGCACAGGCGGTTCCGTGTGGCCCGAAGGCACCCCGGGGCGGGACACCGCCGGCGGGAGGGCCTGGTCGGGGAGCCTGCGCAGGCTCGGCGCCCCGGGCGAGGCCACCGGCCGGGTCGCCGGCGCGGGCTCGGCGGCCTCGACGGACGCCGCGGCCTCGACGGGCGCCGCGGGCTCGACGGGCTCGGCCGCGGCCGGCTCCGCCGTGGCGGGCTCGGCGGACGCCGCCGGCCCGGCCGCGGCCGGGGCCTCCGCGCCGGCCGGAGCCTCCGTCGTCTCCCTGACGATCGGCCGGGTGGTCAGCGCGGTCTCGTCCGGGACCGCGCGGTCCGGGCCGCGTGATCCGGTTTCACCCGCGGCGGGGCCACCCGGGTCAGGACCGTGGAAGTCCAGGGCGTAGGAGTCCGCGCCGTAGGGCCCGGATCCGTGCCGGGCCCTGGGGTCGACCGCGGGGCCACGGCCCGGTTCCACCGTCACAGCCGCGGGCCCGGCCGGGACGTCCCCGGCTCTCCCGCCGGCGGCGGCGTCCTCGGCGGGGTCCGGCGGGCTGGCGGGTCGCCGCGGCGGCGGACCCGGGGGGTGTGCCGGAGGGGACGCCCCGGGGCCGGTGCCCCGACCGCCGATCAGGTCGGCGGCGTGTCGCTGCCAGCGGTCGATCGCCGTCAGCGCACGTCCGGCGGCTTCTCCGACTCGGCGAAGCACCACGTCTGCGTATCCCTTCTCGAACGCGTGCCGGTAGAGCCGGGGCTGCCACCGTCCCGGCGTGATCCGCCCCGGCCGCGACCCGGGCTCGGGGGCCTGGCCACCCAGCGCCTGCTCCAGGCGCTGGCTGTCGCGCAGCGCGCTGGGCGAGCGCAGGATCTGCGCGCAGCGCAGCGTCGCGTGGGCGAGGATGTGCAGGACGGCCAGCGTGTGCAGTCCCAGCCCGATCTCGGCGACGATCAGCCCCACCTGGGTCATCGACCCGTAGGCGAGCGCGCTCTTGACGTCGCTCTGGGCCCGGCTGACGAGCGTCGCGTGCAGTGCCGTCAGTACCCCGACGGCGACGAGGGCGGCGCGGACGGCCGGCGCGTGGTCCAGCATCGGCTGCGCCCGCAGCAGCAGGTAGGGACCCAGGTGGATCGACACCGCCCCGTAGAAGACGGCGCTGGACGGGGTCGGCCCCTCCATGGCCCGCGGCAGCCATCCGCCGACCGGGACCAGCGCCGACTTCCCCAGCACCGCGGTCAGGAGCAGGAGACCCAGTAGCTCGGCGTGAGCGGTGGCGCCGGGTGACGACAGGACGTCGTCCCAGCTGAGACCGTGCTCGCCGCCGTGGCCGGCGCCGTCACCCGCACGGGCGAGGTTCCCGAGCCAGACCGTCGCGAGGAGCAGGCCGGCGTCGCCGGCCCGGTAGGTCAGGAAGGCGCGCAGGCCGTGCCGGACGGGCCCGCGCCGTTCCACGAAGAAGGCGATGAGCAGCGCCGAGGTCAGCCCGACCAGCTCCCAGCCGAAGAACAGCGCCGGCAGCTCGCCCGCGACCAGGGTGAGCTCCACCCCCGTCCCGAACAGGACGAGCAGGAGGTGGAACCGGGCGAATCCGGGTTCTCGGTGCAGGTAGCGCGCGGAGACGGCGCCGGTGAGCCCGATGAGGACGGCCGCGACGAGCGCGAACGGCACGGACAGCATGTCCGCGGTCAGGCTCCAGGCGAAGGTGTGGCCGTGGGTGCCGAACCACGGGCCGATGCTGGCGTCGACCGTGTCCCGGCCGGTCGCCAGGAGGCCGAGGGCGAGCACCGCGCAGGCGAGGGTCGAGACGGTGAACGCGGCGGCCACGATCATGCCGATGATCCGCTCGGATCGCAGGCGGCCGAACCACATGGGTACCGCCAGCGCGGCCACCGCCGTGCCCGGCGCGGCGACGCTGGTGATCAGCGCGGCGGCGAGCAGGGGGTGGGCCGGCTCGGCGGTCACTGCCCGTCCCGCCGCGCGGGCAGTGGCCCGCTCGCCTGCTCCGGCAGCTCGATCGCGTCCCGCGCGGGTGGGACGGCCGCCGTCCCCGCCGTCCCCGCCGTCCCCGCCGTGCCCGCCGTCTCCACCGCGCCGGCCGCGACCGCCGTGCCCGGCGCGTCGGCGAGGTCGATCACGGTGTCCACGGACTCGCCGAAGGCGGCGAGGACGTGGGCCGGCGGGAGGTGATCGCGCTGGCCCGCGTAGTAGTGCTCCGAGCGGGCGACCACCGGGAAACGCAGGTTCTCGGGCTGGTGCGGCTCGAAGGCGCCGTCGCGGTAGAGGTAGGTCTCGGGGCCGGCCGGGTCCCAGGCGGCGAGCTGGATCCAGCCGCCCTCGACCAGCCCGCGCAGCGTCGGGTTCTCCCGCACGATGCGGGCCAGCCGCTCGGGCTCCGCCTCGGCGATCAACAGCAGCCGCATCGGCTCGTGGATCTCGACGGACTGCCAGGGCATCCCGGTCCGCAGGTCCGAGCCGTGCCCGTCCATCACCCCCACCAGGCCGGTGATGTTGTGCGGCAGCTTCGACCCGGCGCCGTACCCGATCGGGTCGATCCGGCTGAAGTAGTACTCGAGGTTGATCCCGGCGCCGACCGGGCCGGCCGACAGAAGCAGCCGGGTGAGCACGGCGCCGTCGGGGTCCACGGTCGGGTCGTAGGAGACCAGGAAGGAGCGGCGGTCGAGGTACAGGCCCCGGGTGCGCGAACGCCGGCCGATCACACAGGTCGCGTTGGTGCTGTGCCCGTACTCCGGACGGGACTGCCCGAGGTCCTCCGAACGCCCCCGCACGTGGGCGTGGGCGGTGCCGGCGGCGACGTCCGGGCCGACCGACTCGAACCGGCGGCAGCGCTCGTGCGCGTCGAGCTGGACGGCGGTCAGCAGCGCGTCCATGGCGGCGGTGAGGGCCGGCCGCAGGTGCGCGGGCACCAGGTCGGTGTCGTAGTAGGCCAGCGAGCTGTCACAGGTGTCGTGGTGGCCGCCGACGAACCAGGTGTCCGGGCCGATCACGCGGCCGCGGTGGGCCAGGGCGGCGCGCACCGCCGGGTGGTTGGCCATGGCGGCGAACGCGCGCGCGTTCGGGCCGCTCTGGCCGCCGCCGGTGGCACCGCAGTCGTAGGCCGCCGCGTGCGGGTTGTTGACGCTGGACGAACCGTGCCCGATCACGAACACGACCGGGCCGAGGGGGCCGCCCATGCCGATCGTCGCGAGCAGCGTGTCGACGATCTCGGCCATCTCCTCGACGGTGAACCCGAGGCTCAGCGGCTCCGCCCCCACGCCCGGCACGAGCTCCGCCGGTCCGGTGGCCGGCGGGTGGTCCCGCGTCGCCTCGATGACGAGTCTGGTGAGCGGGCGCGCCGGCTCCCGGCGGCCCAGCATCCGCACCCCCTCGCCGGCGGCCCGGGGCGCGACCGCGCGGGCGGCCAGCGGGACCAGTTCGGCCAGCCCGGCCAGCCCGGCGAGAGCGGAGTACGCCGCGGCTCGCGCCGGGTGGCCGCGGGCCGCCGAGATCGTGTGCTGGAGCTGGGCCTTGCGGCGCCGGGCGCGCTGGTAGGCAGCCAGTTCGCCGTCGTCCACGGCGCGTTCGACGACCAGGCTGCGCGGTGTCATCGTCACCGGGCACAGGGCGCGCGGGCGGACGTCGTCGAGGCCCTGGTAGGCCATGGCGACCCCGAAGTACCCGGCGGCGCCGTAGGTCCGGACCCGCGGATGGCTCTCCTCCAGGTGCCGGCGCAGCGACTCCTCCCGCTCGTCCATGCAGAACACGGCCTGGAAGTCGGGGGACGGCACCGTCCCGGGGAAGCGCCGGTCGTGCGCGGACAGCGCGTCGAGCACCTGGGTCCGGTACCGGCGCTCGTAGGCGAGGTGCAGCAGCCAGCGCCGCCGTCCGGCGTCGAACTCGGCGACGGCCCGCAGCCAGGCCCGGGCCCACCGGGGGTGACCGAGCACCTCGGTCTCGACGTCCAGCACCTGCGCGAGGACGAACGCCTCGTAGGCGAGCTCCAGGTCACCCCCACGAGGTTCCTGATCGCCCTGGACGGGATCGCCCTGGACGAGATCGCTCTGGACGGGATCGCCCTGGACGGCGTCGCCGGCCACCAGGGTGCCCTCGACCGGGCCGAGCGGGCCCAGGTCCTCCGGCCGCGCGTCGGGGCCGATCAGCCGCGCCAGGACGTTGTGGGTGACGACGACCTCCAGCGTGAGCTGCACGGCGAGGTAGTCCATGAGCCGGGCCGGTGCCGGGCGGGACGGCGCCCGGTCGGGACGGCACTCGAACTGGTGGACCATCCCGGCCCAGCCACGCAGCGAGACGAGCGTCGCGCGCACCGTGTCCGCCCAGGCGGGCACCGGCACCTGCAGCGCCCACAGCGCCCAGGCGACCGTCCGCTCGGCGGACCAGTTCATCCGGAGCTGCTGGCGGAGCTGGCCGCCGAGGCCGGCCCAGCTCGCCTCGCGCGGGGCGCCGAGCGTCCCGAACAGGTGCCGGAAGGCCGCCAGCAGGCCCTTCTCCCGGTGCGGCATCTCCCAGGCGGCGACGCCCTGGTCGAGGAAGGCGGCGCAGAGCCGGATCAGCACCGGGTGGACGGCCTCGTCGGTGTCGACGCCGAACTGGTCGAGCACCTGGTCGCGGCGGCGCAGGGCAGCCGGGCGCGGGGCCGGCGGCGGCGTGTTCCGGCACAGGTCCTCCCACAGCTGCGCGAGCAGCCGGGCCCGCAGCGCCTGCAGCCGGGCCGCCCGGCCGCGCCGGGTGCGCCGCTGCGCGTTCGCGAAGCGCCGCCGGGCCTGGCGGGTCAGCTCCTCCTGCCGCGCCTCGGTTACCAGCGGGTGCACGCGGTGCAGCTCACCGCCGTCCGCCAGCGCCCACAACGCCCCGGCGTCGCGGGGCACGTCGATGAACAGGCCGAGCCGGGCGAGCCGGAACTCGTTCCACGTCGGCCCGCCGGGGACGACCTGGGCGTCGCCGTCGCGCAGCTCCTGCCCGGTGTGGGGGTCGCCGGGGACGCCCTCCGCCGGCCGGCCGTGATGTTCGAGGACCGCGGCGAGGTCCCGGGGAAGAATCCGGCCGGACGCGAGATGCGCGGCGAAGGCCTCCTCGGTCTGCAACGCCTCTGTGCCCAGCATCGCCGAGGCGTGCTCGACCGCGCGCTGGAACGGGAGCTCCTCCAGGGCGTGCAGCGGGTTGTGATGGGAGAAGTACCCCAGTGGGGCCTGCGGCGGCAGGAGCTCGCCCGCCTCCTCCACGATCCGGGTGATCATCTCGATCTGGTCCGCGGCGTAGGCCATGTCCCCTCCCATCCCTTACCGGCGGCGAACCCGGGGTTCTTTTTCTTTTTCCGAACAACCGGTTCGCCCGCCATGGCGGTGAGCACTCACATGTCTTCCAGCGACGCGACGGCCGTGTCGGCCCGGTGAGCTCCCGGCCGACGTCGGGCGGGTTCACCTGATACTCCGGGCGGGTGGACCCGCACCCGAAAGAAGTGCTTTGTTGAACGCGGCGGTAAATTCAGCGAAGACGCCCGGCCGGCTCCGCCCGCCCGAGGGCCGGCCGGGCTGACCGGTGTACCGCCGGCGCCAGACCGCCTGTCCCACATCAGTATGAAGGACCCTGGCCCCCCACGGCCCGCGCCGGTCACGGCGGTGGCGAGAATCACCGGGAATGCCTCACCCGGACCTCGCCGACCGCCGGGCCACAGGAGCCTCGAATATGTTACCCGTCACTGGTCAAGGCGTTCCACAATGCTGTCCAGCAAACACGCGGCAGCCTTTCGGAACGGCGGTTTGCTTTACCCCGAAAACACCCGAAGCCACACACCCCCACCCCACGACCGCCTCCCACCAGGGCATTCCCTCACCCGCGGCCGCGCCGCCGGAGAGTCAGCGGAGCGAGTTGCGCGAGCCACCCACAGGCCGCTCGCGCAACTCGCTTCGAGGCGATTCGAGGCGGGGCCGGCGCGAGGCGCCGATGGTGGGCCGGCCCCGCGGCGCGGTGGTAGGTTTGAAAGTCGGATGGACTCGGGGCCCCGGGGCCGATGCTCCCGGAGCTTCGTCAGCGTCCCGGGGACGTCCACGGCTGTGGAGGAGGCCCGCGATGGGCAAGACAGCGCGGGAGTGCTCGATCGCGAACGCGCTCGCCGTCGTCGGGGAGCGCTGGAGCCTGCTCGCCCTGCGGGAGGTGCTGCTCGGCGCGCGCAGGTTCGACCAGATCGTGGAGAACACCGGTGCGAGCCGGGACATCCTCGCCGCCCGGCTGCGCTCGCTCGTCGCGGCGGGGGTGCTGGAGAAGCGGCAGTACAGCGAGCACCCGCCGCGGCACGAGTACGTGGCGACCGAGTCCGGCCGAGCCCTGAACACGGTGCTGCTGGCCCTCATGGACTGGGGTGACCGGTATGTGACGGCCGGCCCGCCGCCGACGGTCTGGGCGCACTCCTGCGGCGCGGAGCTGCGGCCGCGGTGCGTCTGCGCGAACTGCGGCGAGCAGGTGCGCCTCGGTGACACCACGGCGGTGCGGCTCGGCGAGGTCCGCCCGAGCCACTGACCGCCACGTGTGTCCGCCGCCCGGCGGGCTGCCGGGCGGCGGACGGTGACAGCGCTCCCGTCGGGAGCGCTGTCAGGTCAGAACGACGCTTCCGTCAGGCCAGGGCGGCGTCGAGCTCGCCGCGCAGCTCCTCCGGGGTGACGGTGGGCTCGAAGCGGCGGACGACCTTGCCCTCGCCGTCCACCAGGAACTTGGTGAAGTTCCACTTCACCTCGTCGGTGCCGATCGCCTCGGGCCGCGAGCGCTTGATGTGCTCGTAGAGGAAGCCCGACTCCGGCCCGAAGTCGCCGGGCGCCTCCGAGCGCAGGTAGTTGTACAGCGGAGCCGCGCCGTCCCCGTTCACCTCGATCTTGCTGAAGACGGGGAAGGTGACGTTGAAGTTCGTCGAGCAGAACTCCTGGATCTCGGCGTCGGTGCCCGGCTCCTGGCCGCCGAACTGGTTGCAGGGGAAGCCGAGGATCTCCAGCCCGCGCCCGTTCAGGTCGCGGTAGAGCGCCTCCAGCCCCTCGTACTGCGGGGTCAGGCCACACTTGCTGGCGACGTTGACGATCAGCAGGGTCTTGCCCGCGTAGTCGCCCAGGGATCGGGAGGTGCCGTCCGTCGCCTCGACGGTGAAGTCATGGACAGTCATGATCGACCTAGCTCTCGGTGGTGCGGACCCGACGACCGCAGGTCCGGCGGCGGGGACGCCGACGCGTGGCGGGAGCCGGCCGGGCAGGACCGGACACAGCCATGGCCCGGACGGGTGAGCCGGACGGGCCGACGCGGACGGCGCGCGGACACATCGGACGCTACCCGGCCCCCAGGGATTCTGTCACCGCCCTGGTGACAGAATCAGCCGCGGCGGTCAGCCCGACGGGGTGCGCATCTGGACGAACGAGACCTCCCGGCGCGGCACGAAGCCCAGCGCCTCGTACAGCCGGAGGGCGTCGGTGTTCGACACCGAGACGTGCAGGAACGGCTGTTCGCCCCGGGCCCGCACGCCCACGGCCACCGCCCGGACCAGCCGGCTGGCCAGGCCCTCGCCGCGATGGGCCGGATCGGTGCACACAGCGCTGATCTCCGTCCACCCCGGCAGCCGCATCCGCTGGCCGGCCATCGCCACCAGGCGCCCCCCACGGCGGATACCCAGATAGCCGCCGAGCTCGACGGTGCGCCGCGAGAACGGGCCCGGCCTGGTCCGGGCGACCAGGTCGAGCATCTCCGGGACGTCGCCGGCCCGCAGCGGGACGGCCTCCGGGTCGGGCCGGTCCACCAGGTCGTCACCGAGGAACTGGAGGGCGGGCACCGCCATCGTCACCTCCCACCCGGGCGGCGGGAGCATCCGCAGACCGGAGAAGCCCAGCAGGGCTCCCGGCCCGGCGAGCTCGGCCAGCTCCGCCCAGGCACCGGGGTCGGCGCCGTCACCCACCGCCGCGAACGGCGAGATCTCGGGTGGGTAACGCGCCGCGCGGTGCGTGGCGATGGCGAGATGAGCGTGCGCGCCCGCGAGCGACTCCCAGACCGGGTTGTCGAGAACCGACTCGGCGATGGTCACCGATCCCGTGGCAGGCTCCGGCAGCACGCTCGGGCTGACGCCCGTCGGACCCATCGAACCTCCCGCCGGCGACGGGCGCGGACCGCGCGCCCGGCCGTCAGACTATGCGCCGGCTCCGAATAAGTGCGAAACACCCACCCGCTGTCAGCCGGGGCGATACCCCGCGACCTGGGAACACACCCTCCGACCCCGTCCTGCGCCCAGCCACCGAACCCGCCCCGCGGCCGCCCGGAGCCCGCCCGCGGCCACCCCAGGCCGCCCCGGACGGCCACGGCGGCCCGGCGAGCGGCCGGCGAGCGGCCGAGGAGCAGCCGGCGAGCGGGACGCGGAGACCGGGCGGCACCCCCGGAGACACCCGTCGGCGCACCCCCACCCCAACCGGGAGCCGGCGGTCGGGGGCGCCCGGGACGGCGGCACGCCCCACCGTCAGGCCACGTTCCGCTTGACAGACAGCGCGGACGCGCGGCGATCTTCCGCCCCGGAGGCCCGTCCGAGCCTCCCCGGCGCACCCGTGCGGGGGTGATCGCGGCGCCGGCACCGCCCCGGGCCACGGACCGGGCAGTGCCCCGAACAGGGCGATTCCCCGCCGGCACAGGATGAACCGGAGCTCGACCGGGCTTAACTGAGAAGGAATTCAACAAGTATCCACCCGGGCCACCCCGCCGGCCAAATGTGTCGCCGCAATTGCCACAACCGCCCCGTGATGCCCCGAACCGGGCAGCGGCAATGCCAGGCTGTCAACTCTTCAAGCACCCGGAATCCCTCGTTCCGGACGGCCGTACGGGATTTCAACAAAACAGAAACAAATCTTACACACTACAGTCGAACAACAATGACACTCCACTACCACTTACGGCTATCGCCCGACAGCGCCGCCCCGCGCCTGGCGCGCGACCCGTCCGAGGTGTCCCTAGCATGTGCGACGCGCATATGACCTGCACTGATGGTTCCGCTTCGGCCCGGGGACGGCCCCGGACCCGGACGTGGATCACAACGCAGGGCGGCGATGGCGAGGGGGCGAAGATCGACGTGGTCAGTACGGCCGGCGGCGCGACCCGTACCGGTGCTTCCACGCACCGGGAATCACGGTCGCGCGACCGGGGGGACGTATTCCGCCGCAGCAGCACGAACAGTTCGGAAAAAGGCCGGGAGGGGGTCCCAGCCGTACCTTTTGAGGATTACCGGGAAGAATCCGAGAACTCTTCCCGGCAGACGACTCCGACCATGGTCTTCCGGTGGGACGTCGGATTCTCCGCGGTCCCACCCGACCGCGGCAGGCCGGCCCTGGGCCACCGACCACCGACGACGAGGACCTGATCGATGTCAGAACACGCAATCGCTCGTCATCAGGTACAGCGACCACCGACGGCCCGGGACCTGATCGTGCCGCCGGCCGCGGCCGTGCTCGTCGTCATGGTCATCGGCCTGGTCGCGGCGGCCGTGTCGCCGGCGGAGGGCCGCGGCGCGATCCTGTTCTGCGTCTCGGTCGCCGCACTGCTCGTCGGCTTCGCCAGCACCGTGGCCGTCCGCAACCGGCAGACCGCGCGGGAGCTGCGCGGCCGGGTCGTCGCGCTCGAGACCCGCGCCAGCCGCTCGGCCGCGCAGACCGAGCGGCTCGCCCGCGAGGTCCTCCCGGCGGTGGTGGAACGCCTGCGCGAGGGGGCGTCCGTCCAGGCGGCGCTCGGGGAGGCCCCGCGCGGCACCGAGGGCACGCACCAGCACATCCTGCGCACCGTCGCGGAGGAGGTCGGCCGCGGCGAGCGGATGCGCGCCGCGGCCATGGCGGCCTGCGCGAACGCGGCCGGCCGGATGCAGGCGCTGAGCACCAGCATGCTCGCCGACCTGCGGGCCATGGAGGAACGGCACAGTGAGGAGGTCCTCGGTGACCTGCTCCGGCTCGACCACCTCACCGCCCAGGCCGGCCGGCTCGCGGACAGCATCGCCGTCCTCACCGGCGGGCGTTCCGGGCGCCGGTGGACCAAGCCGATCGTGATGGAGAGCCTCCTGCGGGGCTCCATGGGACGGATCAGCGCCTACCAGCGGGTCCGCCTGCACTCGGTGAGCGCGGTCGCGGTGGTCGGCTACGCGGCCGAGGGGATCATGCACGCTCTCGCCGAGCTGATGGACAACGCGACCAGCTTCTCCCCGCCGTCCGAGGAGGTGCATGTCTACGTCGAGGAGGTACAGGCCGGGGTCGTCATCACCATCGAGGACGGCGGTCTGGTCATGGGGCCGGCCGCCCTCGAGCGGGCCGAACGCGCGGTGTCGGCGGAGGCCCTCGACCTGACCACGCTGTCCGGTACGCGGCTCGGCCTGGCCGTGGTCGGCGTCCTCGCCCGCAAGCACGGCCTGACGGTGTCCTTCCGGCCGTCCTCGCGCGGCGGCACCGGGGTCGTCGTCATGATTCCGCGCCAGCTCATCACGGCGCCGCGGTCGGTCGTCGCGCCGCCGGCGGTCGCGGACTCCGCGGACACGGTCACCGCCGGGCTGCCCACGGTCGTGCCGTCGCGGCTGCCGGCGGTCCTCCCTCCCGGGGCGAACGCGACGAGCGCGGGAGCCACCGGGAAGCTGGGAAGCGCGGCGGGGACGGCCACGGCGCGAGCCGCGGTCGACCCGGTCACCGAGTTCATCTCGCTACCCCAGCGGACGCCGGAGCACCCCGCCCGGCTGGACGCCGCCAGCCCCACCCGCGCGGACGCCGGCCCGGCCGGCCCGGCCGGCGCCGCGACGCGCGGAGCCGGGGCGGCCCGCGAGCCGGCATCGGACGCGACCACGGTCGCGAGCGCCGTCCCGGGCCCGGCCCTGGACACGGACGCCGACGCCGACGGGAGCGACGAGGCGGGCGCCGCCCCGCCGCTGATCCTGCCCAAGCGCGAGCGTGGGCAGTCCCTCGCGGCGAGCGCCCGCGCCGCGGCCCTGCTCGCGGCGCCGCCGCGCACCCACCGGCCGCGCCGTAACTCCAGCGCGAACTTCGCCGCCTTCCGCCGGGCGATGCGCGCCGCCGGAACGGGCCACGCCCGGTCCACCGGACCGGTGCCCGGACGCGCGGGGGCCCTGGTCACCGCGGCCACCACCGGCACCACGGCCCGCCCGCCGGCGGCCCCCGGGGAGGCGGACGTCCCCGACGGCACCGGCGAGCCGGACCAGCGGGACACGTGACCCACCAGCGCCCCGTATGACGACCAGCACAGCACTGGACGACCTGATTGGAGGCAGGGGCACGACCGGATGGGACCCACCCGCCCGGTGCCCCGCGATCCCGATGAACACCACTGAGCGCGATCTCGACTGGTTGCTGGAAAACCTCCTCGCCCGCACCCCGGGGACCCGCCACGCCCTGGTGCTCTCCAGGGACGGGCTCAAGCTGTGCCGCTCGTCCGGCCTGAGCATCGACCAGGCCGACCAACTCTCCGCGATCGCGTCGGGGATCCAGAGCCTCGCGCACGGGGCGTCCATCGAGTTCGGGGACGGTACCGGCGGCGTGCGGCAGTCGATGACCGAGTACCACGGCGGGTTGCTGTTCATCGTCGACGCCGGCCAGGGCGCGCACCTCGCGGTGATCGCCACCGACGACGCCGACGCCGGCATCATCGGCCACAACATGAGCGAGCTCGTCGAACAGATCGGCGAGTACCTGAGCGCGGCGCCACGCGATCCCGTCCAGTCCGTGCTACTGCCATGATCCGCCGGCTCGTCGACAGCGAGGACCCGGACCGTCTGTACACCGTCACCGGCGGCCGCAGCCGGGCCGGGGACACCGCCTTCGACCTCGTCACGCTCGTCACGAGCAGGAGCGAGCCGACGCCCGGGATGCAGTCCGAACACGTCCGGATCCTGCGGGTCTGCCGCGCGCCGACCGCGGTGGTCGAGCTGTCGGCGGACCTGAGGCTGCCGGTGAGCATCGTGAAGATCCTGCTGTCCGATCTGCTCGAGCGGGGCCGGATCTCGGCCCGCCACCCCTCGACCCCGAACGACCCCTCGCAACTGCCCGATCCCGCGTTCCTGAAGCAGGTGCTCGTTGGACTCCAGAAGCTCTGAGCCCGCCGCCCGGCCGCCGCTGCAGACCACGGCCCGGGACGGCGTCAAGATCGTGATCGTCGGTGGTTTCGGTGTGGGCAAGACCACGATGGTCCGTTCGGTCAGCGAGATCCGGCCGCTGAGCACGGAGGAGGTGATGACCGAGGCCGGTGTCGGCATCGACGACAACGACGACGTCCAGGAGAAGAACACGACCACCGTCGCGTTCGACTTCGGGCGGATCAGCCTGGACGCCGAGATGGTGCTCTACCTGTTCGGCGCCCCCGGGCAGGAACGGTTCTGGTTCCTGTGGGAACGGCTGTTCGCGGGGACGCTCGGGGCGGTGGTGCTCGTCGACACCCGGCGGGTCTCCGACTCCTGGTACGCGATCGACCGGCTCGAACACCACCGGATGCCCTTCATCGTGGCCCGGAACAACTTCGGCTCCCCCGAGCACTCACTGGACGACCTGCGCGAGGCGCTCTCGCTGTCACCGGACGTCCCGGTGATCGACTGCGACGCCCGCCACCGGTCGTCCAGCAAGGACGTGCTGATCACCCTCGTGCGTCACCTCTGCGAGCTGTCGGCGGCCCGTGAGGCACAGGCGGCGGAGGCGTCATGACGACTGCCCGCGGGCCGGCTCGCGAACCAGCCCGCGAACCGGCCCGCGAACCGCTTCGCCGGCCGGCTCGCGAGCCGCTGCGCGAGCCGCGTGAGCCACTGCGTGATCCACGGGAGTCGCTTCGCGAGCCGACCGGCACGGCCCGGGAGCGGCCGGCCGGCGGCCGGACCCCGCCCTGCCACCTGGGCGAGGCGCAGTTCCAGCGCGGGCCGACGCGGGCCTACCGCGACCTGCGGCGGGAGCACGGCGCCGTCGCGCCCGTGCTGCTCGACGGCGGCCTGCCCGCCTGGCTGGTCCTCGGCTACCGGGAGCTGCACTACGTCCTGAGCCATCCGGAGATCTTCGCCCGTGACCCGCGGCACTGGGCCGGCTGGGACGACGTCCCGCCCGACTGGGCCGCCCTGCCCGGTGTCGGGCACCGACCGTCCATGCTTCGCGCCGAGGGGGCGGAACACCGCCGGCGCTACACCGCCGTCCAGGACGTCCTCGGCGCGGTGGACCTCTTCGAGCTCCGGGCCCGCGCCGAGGAGATCACCGACGACGTGATCGACGCCTTCGCCGGGCGCGGGGAGACCGATCTGATCGACTCGTTCGCGCACCGGGTGCCCGCGCTCGTCCTGGCGTCGCTGTGCGGGCCGCCCGAGGTCGACACCGCGGGCCTGGTGCACGATCTGATCGTCCTGATCGACGACGGCCCGGACGCGGCCGAGGGCCACCAGCGGGTCCGGGACCGGCTGCGGTGGCTGCTCGCCGACCGGCGCGAGCATCCCGACGACGACATCGTCTCGCGCCTGATCGTCCACCCGGCCGGGCTCGACGACGAGGAGGTCGTCGAGGACCTGGCCGTGGTGTTCGGGTTCGGCGTGCGCGCGGTCGCCGGCTGGATCGGCAACTCGCTGCGCCTTCTGCTCACCGACGGGTCGTTCGCCCTCGACCTGTCCGGCGGGCGGCGCAGCGTCATGCAGGCGCTGAACCAGGTCCTGTGGGAGGACACGCCGATGCAGGTCGTCGCCGGACGGTGGGCGACCCGCAACACCCAGCTCGGCGGGCAGCGCATCGAGGCCGGCGACATGATCGCGCTCGGGCTCGGGGCCGGCAACGCCGATCCGCAGGTCCGCCGCGGCCGCGCCCCGGACGCCCACCCGGGTACCGGGACCAGCGCCAACAGCGCCCACCTGTCCTTCGGCCACGGCGAGCACCGCTGCCCGTACCCCGCACAGGAGATCGCCGAGGTCGTGACCCGGACCGCGGTCGAGGCACTCCTCGACCGCCTGCCCAACATGTGGATCGCCGTCCCGGCCGATGCCCTCGGCTGGCGGCGGACCGCGTGGAACCGCGCTCTGACGGCACTGCCGGTCCGGTTCAGTCCCGTGTGAGGACCGCGACAGGCCGCACCGCGCGGCACCACGCTGACCCGGAGGCCGGAGACAGCACATGACCCATCCCAACCCCCGCCAGCTCGGCACGTGCGCGAGCGGCATGCCCCGCGCGCTCGGCGCCGTCCGCCAGCTCGGCGCGCTGCGCCAGTACGGCGCGTCCTGCCCGACACCGACCACCCGCCACGGCGGGCCCGAGGACACCCCCTCCGGCGAGCCCGCGCCCGGACCACCCGGCCCCCCGCCCGGCGGACCCCGCGGGGGGCCGGTACGCGGCGCGGCGGGCACCCGCCCGCCGGCCCGACCGGATCTCGGTGCGCGCTGGCCGGCGCACACCACCGCCGTCCGGCTGCCGGCCGACGGCCCCGGGGACGACCGCGCCGCGTTCTACCGGCGGATCCGCGACGAGCACGGCCCGGTCGCCCCGGTCCTGCTCGAGGGGGACGTCCCGGCCTGGCTGGTGCTCGGCTACCGCGAGGTCGTCTACGTGGCCGGCACCCCGGCCCTGTTCGGCCGGGACTGCCGGATCTGGAACGCCTGGGACCGCGTCCCGCCGGCCTGGCCGCTGCAGTCGATGGTCGGCCAGCGGCCGTCGCTGCGGGCCCTCGACGGGCCCGCCCACGCCCGCCGGCTGGGCGCCGTCGGCGACGTGCTCGGCATGTTCGAGCCGCACGGTCTGCGGGCGCGGGCGGCCAGCGGCGCCGACGCCCTGATCGACGCGCTGGCCGGCGACGGCCGCGCCGAGCTCATGACCCAGTACGCCAGCCCGCTGCCGGCGATGGTCGCGGCCGGGATGTGGGGGCTGCCCGACACCGACCTGGCCGCGCTCGCCCGGGATCTGACCCTGCTCGTCAGCGGCGGGACAGGAGCCCGCGACGCGCGCCGCCGGGCCCACGCGATGCTCACCCGGGTGGTCCGCCGCCGCCGCGCGCAGCCGGGCGACGACGCGGTGTCGGCGCTGCTCACCCACCCGGCCGGCCTGCGCGACGAAGAGGTCGTCGAGGACGTCATGGCGACGCTGATCGCCGGTCAGGCGCCGACCGCGGACTGGATCGGGAACACGCTGCGGCTGATGCTGACCGACCCGCGGTTCGCCACCGACCTGGCCGGCGGACGGCTCAGCGTGGGGGACGCGATGGCCGAGGTGCTGTGGGCGGACCCGCCGATCCAGAACCTCGTCGCCCGGTGGGCCCGGCGCGACGTCCGGCTCGGCGGGCGCTGGATCCGCGCGGGCGACCTGCTCCTGTTCGGCCTGTCGGCCGCGAACTCCGACCCGTGGGCGCGGCCCCAGCCGACCGGACGCCCGTCGGGCAACCACGCCCATCTGGCATTCGGCCACGGCGAGCACCGCTGCCCCTACCCCGCCCAGATGGCGGCCGAGACGATCGCGACCACGGCGATCGAGGTGCTCCTGGACCGGCTGCCCGATCTGGAGCTCGCCGTCGAACCGCGGGACCTGCGCTGGCGCCCGTCGGTGTGGACGCGCGGGGTCGCGGCGCTCCCGGTGCGCTTCACGCCTCCCTGAGCGGCCCCGGCCAGGGCCCGGTCGCCTCGCCACCCGGCCCGGGGATCGGCGGGCGCGGCAGCCCGACGGCGTCCAGGATCCCGGTCACCTCCGCCAGCACGTCCGCGGCCGGCGCGTCCGCGTCGACGACGACGCAGTCGACGGCGGACATCACCTCGTCGTAGCGCGCGCACGCCTCGACGGCCTCCCGCAGGACCGCGGCCTCGTCCACCGGCCCCACCGACCCCGGCCCCACCGACTCCAGCGCCACCGACTCCAGCCCCACCGACTCCCGCGCCACCGCCCGGCGGGCCAGCCGCGCGGCCGCCACCTCGGGTGAGACGCGCAGGTAGAGAACGAGGTCGGGGACGGGCACATACGAGGCGATCTGCAGGTACCACTCGGCGTGGTCGCCGATGTCCCCGCAGTAGACCTCCCAGGTCTGAAGCCAGCGGTCGGCCACCACCAGGTCGAAACCCGCCAGGAACTCCTCCTGGTACCGGAACTGGACGGCGGCCTCGATCAGGCGGGCGGCGTGCACGAGACTCGCCGGCACCGCGCCGAGCGGCTCACCGCGGGCCCTCGGCCACCGCATCAGGTCCCGGAACACGGCGTCGGTCTGTGCCGCCAGGGGCAGGTGCAGCGCCGCCGGCGCCGCGGTCAGCCGCCGCGCCAGGGTGAGCTTCCCCGCCCCCGCCGGGCCCTCGACGGCCAGCATCGCGTAAGGACGCGCCGGCGCGGCGCCGAGGTCGAAGACGTCGCTGGCCAAGAGCATCCCGAGGCGAATCACCACCACGGACGGCCCCGCGGCGAGCTGTGCGGCCCGATTCTGGTACCAGTCGGGCGAACCGGCAATAGCCGCCAGCCGCGTTTACGGCGTCGTAACACCGCGCCGGCCCCGCTCACCCGAGCGGCGGACACGCCCGTCGCCGGCGATCTACAGTTCGGGCATGAGCCGGAGAGATCCACTGCTCGTGGCCGTGGAGGGTGTCGACGGAGCCGGAAAGACCACGCTCATCCGCGGCCTGGAGACGGTGCTGCGCCCACTGCGCGGAACCCGGCCGGCCCGGGTGTGCGTGGAGATCTTCCGGGCGATCGCCGAGCCCGACGACACCGTCCTGCACCAGACGGTCATCCCCGGCCCGGTGCGGCGGCTGGCCCACCTGATCGAGCTCTCCGCCCAGCTGCGCTACCGCACCGGCCCGGACGGGCGTCCCGACCTGCTTTTCGACCGGTGGGTCCAGTCCTCGGAGGTGCACTGCGGGCCGTACGGGGAGCAGCACCGGCCCTGGCTCGAGCACATGGAGGCCCTGCTCCCCCGCCCAAATCCGCTGCTGTGGCTGCGGGTACCGCCCGCGCTCGCCTACGAGCGGATGGTCGCCCGCGGCGACCGCCGGACCCGGGTCCTCACCCCGGCCGCGCTGCGCGCCCATCTCGTCGAGCAGGCCGACGGCTACGAGAAGACCATGGCCCGGGCCGACAACGTCATCGAGCTGGACGGGACGCAGTCCCGGGAGAAACTGCTCGACCAGGCGGCGGCGGCGATCGAGTCCGTCGCCGCGCGGGCCGGCGGGGTCTCTCAGGCCGGCGGGGCCGTGCGGACCGGCGGGGCCGTCACCACCCCGAACGTGCTTCAGGGCCCGTGGGATGTTCCCCACGGGCCCTGAAGTCACCTGCCTACGGCCTACTCGCGGCCGAACTGCTCCCGCAGACGCCGCAGCGCCTCCTCGTCGATCGCCGAAGCGGGCTGCTCCGACTGCGAGGTGTAGGAGGACGGTGCCGCCGCGGCGGCGTCGGCCTCCTGCGCGGCCCGGATCTGGGCCTGGTGGGCCTCGAACCGGGTCTGGGCCTCCGCGTACTGCCGCTCCCACTCGGCCTGCTGCTCCTCGAAGCCCGGCAGCCACTCGCCGGTCTCGGGGTCGAAGCCCTCGGGGTACACGTAGTTGCCCTGCTCGTCGTACTTGGCTTCCATGCCGTACTGGCTCGGGTCGAACGAGTCGCCCTCACCCGCCAGCCCGGAGACCTCGTTCGCCTGCTTGAGCGAGAGGCTGATACGGCGCCGGTCGAGGTCGATGTCGATGACCTTGACCAGGATCTCGTCGCCCACGTTCACGACCTGCTCGGGGATCTCGACGTGGCGCTCGGCCAGCTCCGAGATGTGCACCAGGCCCTCGATGCCCTCGTCCACGCGGACGAACGCGCCGAACGGCACGAGCTTGGTGACCCGACCGGGCACGACCTGGCCGATCGCGTGCGTGCGGGCGAACTGGCGCCACGGGTCCTCCTGCGTCGCCTTCAGCGACAGGGAGACCCGCTCGCGGTCCAGGTCGACGTCGAGAACCTCGACGGTGACCTCCTGGCCGACCTCGACCACCTCGGACGGGTGGTCGATGTGCTTCCAGGACAGCTCGGACACGTGCACGAGGCCGTCGACGCCACCCAGGTCCACGAAGGCACCGAAGTTGACGATGGAGCTGACCACACCCTTGCGGATCTGGCCCTTGGCGAGCTGGGCCAGGAACTCCGACCGCACCTCGCTCTGGGTCTGCTCCAGCCAGGCGCGGCGGGACAGAACCACGTTGTTGCGGTTCTTGTCCAGCTCAATGATCTTGGCCTCGAGCTCACGGCCCACGTAGGGCTGGAGGTCGCGGACCCGGCGCATCTCCACGAGGGAGGCGGGGAGGAAGCCGCGCAGGCCGATGTCGAGGATGAGACCACCCTTGACGACCTCGATGACGGTGCCGGTGACGACGCCGTCCTCCTCCTTGAGCTTCTCGATCGTGCCCCAGGCGCGCTCGTACTGAGCACGCTTCTTGGACAGGATCAGACGACCTTCCTTGTCCTCCTTCTGGAGGACAAGGGCCTCGACGTGGTCGCCGACCGTGACGACCTCGTGCGGATCGACATCGTGCTTGATCGAGAGTTCCCGGGACGGGATGACACCCTCGGTCTTGTAACCGATGTCGAGCAGCACCTCGTCACGGTCCACCTTGACGATGATGCCGTCGACGATGTCGCCGTCGTTGAAGAACTTGATCGTCTTGTCGACCGCGGCGAGGAAGTCCTCCGCCGTGCCGATGTCGTTGACCGCAACCTGTGGTGTGGTCGGGCTGTGCGAGGTGGTCACGGTCTCCACGGGTCGTACGTCGGTGGTGCTCGTCAAGGGGTCGGCTCCGACTGGGAATCGTCAAACGCGCGAGGGCCGGATCGAACCGCCGGGACGGAGGGACAGGCACCGAACACAAGAACGACACTGTCAGAACCGATAACGACTGCTCGAGTGGATCCGCTCGGTCTGAGACCCACGAACCCTCGTGCAACTCCCAAGTCTAGGGAGCGGTGTCCCGCGAGGTCAACGGGAGAGCGCACAGACTCCGAGCCAGTCCTGCCGAGACCCTCACCCTGTGGGGCTCTCATAGTACGAAAAGTCACCAGCCATCGTCCCGGCCGCGGTCGGGAATGTGGCCCAGTCGGCTCTCCGCGGTGCCGTCCGGGCCGGGGCCGCCGGGACCTGACACCCCGCGGCCCGGCACCCCACGCTCCGGCACCCCACGGCCCGGCCGCGCGCGCGGACGTGGCGCCGGGCCCGGTGACCGGTCCGCCGCCGGGTCGCCCGAACGGGCGCCGGGCCCGGCGCCGGAGCGGTCCCCGACCCCCCGGCCGGTCCGCAGCGGCATCGTCCGCGCCGACTCGCCGTCGGGGGCGCCACCGAGGGCGCCGTCGGCTCCGGGGTGTCCGGCACCGGACAGCTCCTGGCGCCACCTCTCGTCCACCTGGGACTCCACCGACCAGCGCTCGTCGACGCCGGCCGGCGCCCGCGCGCCGGCGGGGCCCGGTCCGCCGGCCCCCGCCGGCACCGGCCGGGACCGCGCGCGCACCCGGCGGGCCCACTCCCGGCCGAGCGCCATGCAGGGCCGTTCCACCAGGAAGTAGGTGATCGTGGAGACCGCGCAGGTCAGTGCCAGCACCAGCAGGAAGAACGGGACGAACGCGAGCTCACCGGCGGCCGTCCCGGTGTGCTCGGCGACGACCTCGATCACCACCGTGTGCCACAGGTAGATCCCGTACGAGATGAGGCCGAGGTAGGCCATCGGGCGGCAGGTCAGCAGCCGCCGTACCAGGCCCTGGTCGGCCGGCCCGAACACCGCGGGCAGGATCAGGAAGAAGCCGAAGAGGCCGTAGAAGAGGTGCCGGCCCATGTCCTGGGTGCGGTCGGGCACGAACAGCGGCGTCAGCGGCAGGGTGATCCGGGTGCTGGCCACCCAGTAGAAGAACGCCGCGACGAGCCAGCAGGCCTCGCCGGACCACCGCCACCGCGCCCACGCCGGCGACCGCCCGTTCTGCACGTACCACGCGGAGAGGACGGCGAGCAGCATGCCCATGGCGAACAGGTCCCACCAGACCGGCAGCCAGACCGTCCAGCCGTCGGCCCACCAGATGCGCGAGCCGATCAGCGCGTAGTGCAGGACCCGGCTGATCACGAAGATCACGGCGAGGGCGGCGAGCTCGACCCTGAACTGGGCGCCGGGCGTCCGCCGGCGGCGGACGAGCAGCCAGGCGTACAGGGGGACGGAGATGTAGAAGGCGAACTCGACGTTGAGCGTCCACGCCTGGGTGAGGCCCTGGATGGCCCAGTGGTTCCGGTAGCCCTGCATGAAGAAGGCCGTCTGCAGGAGCCCGGGGAACCCGTGGACGCCCATCTTGTCGTTGGACACGACGTTGAGCGCCACCGCCAGCGCCAGCCAGTACAGCGGGATGATCCGCACCAGCCGGCGGATGTAGAACCCGGCGGCGTCCGGAGCGCTCCGGCCGCTCAGGTGCGCCACGGCGAACGGGCGGTAGAGCAGGAAGCCCGAGATCAGGAAGAAGACCGCGACGCCGATCTCCCCACGGGCGGTGTAGACGCCGATCGGGTTGCCGGTGGTCAGCCCACTGTTGAACGCCACGTGGACGACCAGGACCAGCAGCGCCGCGATCGCCCGCAGGCCGTCGAAGCCCGCGAACACCACCGGCGCGCCCACCGGGCCCGGTGGCCCCGCCACCGCGGTCGACACCCCGGCCGGCGCCCCGGACGCGGACGGCACGGCGGACCCGGACGGCACGGCGGCGACGGCCGCTCCCGGGCTCGCCTCGGCCGCGTGGTCCGGTCGACCCGGCGCCCGGTCACCGCTCCCGCGGTCGAAACCGGCGGTCACCGACTGTGACCACTACTGTCGGCGATGTCTGGCACGGTCGCAAGGTACCAGGCGATACCCGACGGGTCGGCGGCCCGCGCCACCCGGCGAGCCGAGTACGGACCCCGAAATCGGCGCCGGAGGGCAGCGGAACGGTCACTCTGCGCACCCGTTCGGGACCGCGGTGCCGTTCGGGACCGCGGTGCCGTTCGGGACCGCGGTGCCGGGCGAGCCCGTCCGACGACGGCGCAGCGCACCGACGACGGCCGCGATCCCGACCGCGGCGAGCAGGACGACCGCCGGCTCGGCGCACGCCCGGAACCGGGTCGTGCCGTAGACCAGCACCGAGGCCAACGTGAGTGTGACCGGCACCGCCAGCAGCGGCAGCAGGACGACCCCCCGACGGCGCAGCACCACCGTGCCGGCGACGGCGGCCAGTTCGAGCACCCAGAGGCAGACCATGCCGAGCCGGCTCAGCCCCAGCGGGCGCAGCTCCACGCCGTCGAACTCGGTCTGCTGCCACGGCCGGTAGAGGCCCCACGTCCGGCCGGCCCGGGCGGCGGCGACGCGGGGCAGCTCACCGGCGTTGTCACCGATGAACCGGTAGGCGGCCTCCCGGTAGTAGACGTCCCGCTCGGAGCGCTCCAACGGCGCCTGGTCCAGGGCCTGGATGCAGTCGAACGACCACCACCCCGTGTACTTGCCGAAGTAGCTCGCCTCGCAGTGGGTGACGGCCAGCGTCGAGCCGAGCCCGGACGAGAGGAACTCGGGCTCCTCGAACCGGGACAGGTTGTAGGCCACCCAGGGGGCCACCACGACGACGCTCGTGCCGGCGGCGGCCGCGAGCAGGCCGAGACGGCGCCGCCACGGCAGCGGACGGCTCATCGCGATCAGCGGCACCACGAGCACCAGGGCGAGCAGCGCCAGCTCGGCGCGGGCGAGCATCGCGGCGGCCAGCGCCGCGCCGAGCCAGCAGGCGTCCGGCACGGTCCGCCGGTCCCAGAAGCGATGAGCGGCGGCGATCAGCAGGGCGCAGGTCAGGATCCCGGTGGTCTCGGACATCACCAGGGCGTCGTTGAGCCACATCCCCGGGTAGAGCGCCGCGATGCCGGCGGCGAGCAGGCCGACGGCCGGCCCGGCGGCCCGGCGGCCCACCAGGCCGACGACGCCGACCGACATCGCGCCGAGCAGGCACGAGAAGATCTGGTGCGACAGGAACCCGGTGAAGCCGAGCACGGACGGGATGGCGAGCAGCGCACTAGTCAGTGGTGGGTGCTGCGCGTCTGGGACGTATCTGTCGAAGTACCGCAACTCGAACGGATCGGGCCAGCCACGCCCGTCCGCGAACAGGTTGGCGGCCTGGTGATAATAGAAAGGGTCACCGTCGACGACCGCGGGATGCATCCATCCGAACAGGTAGCCGAGGCGGAGGCCGAGACCGACGGCGACCACCACCAGCAGGCCGGCCCACCACGCCCGCGGGGCCGGGGCGAGCCGAGGCGGCGTTTCGGACCGCGCGTCGGGATCCGACGGGCCAGGCACTTCGAGCTCGCCGGACCCGGCCGGACGGCCCTTTCCAGGGCGCCCACCGGATCCCGACCATCGGCCCACACCCCGCGACCGATGTGCCCCGGGCGGACGGGGCACCGGCGTGAGCTGACCCTCATCCGACAGAACGTGCGCGGACCCGTCTGATCGATCCGTCGTAGCCTCGACGACAGAACCTGGCGATCTGGACATACCAGATGAATCGCGCGGAACTGGGAGACCGTCGGGATCGCCGGCGGTGACCGACGGTGAGCTGCTGTCAGGCACTCGCGGAAGGTACCAATGCTGGCCCATTGGAGGTATTGCCGAGCCCGACATCTCCGGTCTGGGAGTACCACGCGTTTCCCCTGACCGGAAGCGCGGATTAGCCTTGCCGACCGGGCCCATGTGCTGCTCCCGGTACGCGAGCGGACACGGCGCCGGCCGCACCGGGCCCCGTCCGGCCTGATCAGACGGCCCGCCGCGACACCTGCGCACCTACGACTCTGGAAGGGGACCGGGCTGAGCCGCCGAGACACCGACACCTACCCGCTGGCCCGCCCCCGCCCCGGTCAGCCGGAGGACGGTCACCCAGCCGGACCTGGCGCGGCCGCGGACCCAGGTGTCGACACCGATCTTCGTGCCGCGGGGCGACGCGCGGACGCGGACAGCGGCATGGACCACTCCGAGGCCACGGATCACCTGGACGGCCTGTACCTCGACCGGTCCCGGCTCGACGCCGCGTACCAGGACGACGCCTACCCGGACCCGGAGGGCCGCCTGCGCCGGGCCGGCGCGTACCGCGGCGACGAGACCGAGCACATCGAACGCCGGGCCGCCGCCGCGCGGGACCCGCGGGCGGCGGCCCGGGACGCCGACGATCGCACTCGCGTCATCGCCCGCCCCCGCGTCCCCGCCCTGGCCGGGCGCGCCGCCCGCCCGGGACGTCCCGTGAACGACCGGGGCCCGCACGGCGACCACGAGCCCGTCGGAAGCGGGCCACCGCGGCCACGCGCCGCCGAGCCGGCCGAGACCCGGCGGGCCGGTTCCCGCCAGCCGGTGGCCGACCTGTCCGGACTGTCCGGCCTCTCCAGGCGGCGTGCGCCGGGCGGGCCGCGCGAGGCGGCCCACCCCCGCGGTCCGGGCACCCCGCGGCAGCCGGGCCCCGGTGCCCGCGGCCGCGGCGCCGACCCGCTCGCCACCGGACCGCTCGCCACCGGACCGCTCAAGACCGAGCAACTCGCCACCGGACCGCTCGCGAAGGGGCAGCCGGACACCGGACCACCGGAGACCGGACCGCTCGAGACCGGCCCCCTCACCGCGCCGGTACTGGCACCATTGGGCCACTCCCCCGCGCTGGACGGCCTACGCGCCCTGGCCGTCCTCGGGGTGATGGCCTACCACGCGGGCCTGAGCTGGATGCCGGGCGGACTGCTCGGCGTCGACGCCTTCTTCGTCCTCTCCGGATTCCTGATCACCGGCCTGCTGGTGGCCGAGTACCGGACCACCCGGCGCATCGACCTGAAGTCGTTCTGGATCCGCCGCACCCGCCGCCTGATGCCGGCCCTGCTGACGATGATGCTGGGCGTGGCGGCCTACGCCCGGTTCGTCGCCGAACCCAGCGAGGTCGAGACCCTGCGCGCGGACGCGCTGTCGACCCTCGGGTACGTCGCCAACTGGCGGTTCGCGCTGTCGGACCAGAGCTACTTCGACCACTTCTCCGCCCCGTCCCCGCTGCTGCACACCTGGTCGCTGGCGGTGGAGGAGCAGTTCTACGTCCTGTGGCCGCTCGCCGTCTACCTGCTGATGTGGCACAGCGGGCGCACCACCACACGCTGGCGCAACCAACGCCGCAAGGCGCAGACCCTGATCCTGACCGTCGCCGTGCTGGGCGCGGAGGCGTCCGCGCTGCTCGGGCTGCTGCTGGTCGTGCTGGGCGCGGACGCCTCCCGCATCTACTACGGCACGGACACCCGCGCGCAGGCGCTGCTGGCCGGCGCGGCGCTGGCGGTGTGGCGGATCCAGCGCCGGACACCGCTCACCGAACGGACGAAGAAGGGCCTGGCCGTCGCCGGCTGCCTCGCCGGGGTGGCGATGCTCACGGTCTTCGCGACCGTCGACGGCGAGAGCCGGGTGCTCTACTCCGGCGGTTTCCTCGGCGTGGCGGTGATCGTGATGCTGCTGATCGCCTCGATCGTCGAGGTGCCCCGCGGGCCGGCCGCGCGGGTGCTGTCACTGCCGCCGCTGCCCACCATCGGCCGGGTCTCCTACGGCCTCTACCTGTGGCACTGGCCGGTCTTCCTGACCGTCACCGCCGCCCGCACCGGGCTCAGCGGCGCCGCGCTGCTCGGCGTGCGGGCGGCCGTGACGGCGGCGATCACCATCGCCTCGTTCCACCTGGTCGAGAACCCGATCAGGCGACGGAAGATCCGTTTCCCCAAGCCGCGGATCACCGTCCCGGCCACGATCTGCGCGGTCGTCGCGCTGGTGATGGTCGCCACGATCCCGGACCCGTCCGCCGGCCGCGGCGCGGCGGACCTGGAACAGCTGGCCGCGCGGGCCGCCACCGCGGCACCGCCGACCGCCCGGGCCGAGCCGGTCACGGGCCGCCCGCTGCGGGCCATCCTGGCCGGGGACTCGCTCGCGCTCACCCTCGGCTTCAGCGAGTTCTCCACCGCCGCCGCCCGCGAGGGCCTGGAGATCCACGACGCCTCCCAGCTCGGGTGCGGGGTGAGCCGCTCGCCGCGCCGCTTCCTCATGGGCGAGGTGAACCTGCCACCTCCGGGGTGCGACCAGTGGCCCACCCGCCTCAGCCGGAAGGTCGACGAGCTCCACCCCGATCTGGCCCTGCTGCTGGTCGGGCGCTGGGAGGTCACCGACCAGTACCTCGACGGCCGACGGACCCACATCGGCGATCCGGCGTTCGACGCCTACCTCGGGCGCGAGCTCGACCTGGCGATCACCACTCTCTCGGCCCGTGGCGCGAAGGTGGTCCTGCTGACCACCCCGATGTTCGAGGAGGGTGAGGCGGCGGACGGCAGCATCTACCCGGAAACCCGGGCCGACCGGGTGATCGAGTTCAACAAGCTGCTTCGTCAGGCCGCCGCGCGGCACTCCGCCGTCACCACCGTCATCGATCTCGCCGCGGCGCTCAGTCCGGGCAACGCGTACCGCGGTGAGATCGACGGTGTTCGCGTGCGTGACGACGACGGTGTTCACATCAGCAACGGCGGCGGAGCACGAGCCGGCCAGATGGTGCTACCCGACCTTCTCAAACTGGCCCGACCGGCCACGGCCAGTAGTGCCGACGGGCCGACCCCGGCACCCGAGTGACCCGGCCGCTTTACCTGACGCTAACCTTCCGCAGCAGTACTCCACGGGCCACAGGAGGATGATCGTGCCTCGCGCGCTGATTACGGGAATCACCGGCCAGGACGGGTTGTACCTGGGGGAGTTGCTGGTTGGGCGGGGTTATGAGGTGTTCGGGCTGGTGCGCGGGCAGTCGAACCCGAAGGTGGCGACCGTGGAGCGGCTGGTGCCGGGGGTCGTGTTGTTGGAGGGTGACCTGACGGATCTTCCGTCGTTGATCGGNGCGGTGGAGATCTCCCAGCCTGACGAGGTGTACAACCTGGGCGCGATCTCGTTCGTCGGGCTGTCCTGGAAGCAGGCGGAGCTGACGGGGGAGACGACGGGTATGGGGGTGCTGCGGGTTCTGGAGGCGCTGCGGATCGCGGGTGGTAACGACCTGTCCCGGGT